>NZ_JCAJZW010000014.1:0-162817 GCF_059510455.1 Streptomyces sp. NTD91 | reverse complement strand
GTGCCGGGCCACCGCCTTCTCGTCGCCACCGAAGGCGTTGAGCAGCCAGGAACGCGCCGAGCCGGCGTTCGTGATCGTCTCGATCGTGGTGAACGTCTTCGACGCGACGATGAACAGGGTCTCCGCCGGGTCCAGGTCCCGGGTTGCCTCGTGCAGGTCGGCGCCGTCCACGTTGGAGACGAACCGGAATGTCAGGTCCCGTGCCGTGTACGGGCGCAGCGCCTCGTACGCCATGGCGGGGCCGAGGTCGGAGCCGCCGATACCGATGTTGACGACGTTCCTGATCCGCCTGCCGGTGTGGCCGGTCCACTCGCCGGAGCGGACACGGCCGGCGAAGTCGCTCATTCTGTCGAGCACCGCGTGCACCTTCGGGACGACGTTCTCGCCGTCGACCTCGATCACCGCGTCCCCGGGGGCGCGCAGGGCGGTGTGCAGCACGGCCCGGTTCTCGGTGACGTTGATCCTCTCGCCGCGGAACATGGCGTCGCGCAGCGCGAACACGCCGGTGGCGGTGGCGAGTTCCTGCAACAGGGCCAGCGTCTCGTCGGTGATCAGGTGCTTGCTGTAGTCGATGTACAGGTCGCCGACCCGTACGGTGAACCGCTCGGCGCGGCCGGGGTCCGCGGCGAACAGGTCGCGCAGGTGCGGTTGCCCCTCGGCACGGTGGTCGGCGAGAGCCGTCCACTCGGGCCGGTTGGTGAGCTTCGGGAACTCGGACTCTGCCATCTCAGGCGTTCTCCTTGGCGGCCTCGCCCTTGAGGGCGACGGCGTACATCTCGTCGGCGTCGAGGCGGCGCAGCTCCTCGGCGATGAGTTCGGAGGTGGGGCGGACCTTCAGGGCGAGCGTGCGCGGCGGCTGGCCCGGCAGGGACAGCGTGGCGAGCGGGCCCTCGGGGCGGTCGATGACGACCTCGCCGTGCTCGGTGCCCAGACGCACGGCCGTGACGAACGGGCCGGCGGACGGCACCCGGCCGACCGGAACGCGCAGCCTGGCCTCCAGCCAGCGGGCGAGCAGCTCGGCGCTGGGGTTGTCCGCCTCGGCCTCCACGGCCGCCGACGTCACCTTCTCGCGAGCCTGGTCCAGGGCGGCGGCCAGCATCGACCGCCACAGGGTGAGCCGGGTCCAGGCGAGGTCGGTGTCGCCGGGCGCGTAGTTGCGCATGCGGGTCTGCAGGACCTCCAGCGGCCGGTCGACCGCGTACAGATCGGTGATCCTGCGCTGCGCGAGGGCGCCGAGCGGGTCCTCGGACGGGGCTTCGGGCGCCTCCACGGGCCACCACACGACCACCGGGGCGTCCGGCAGCAGCAACGGCAGCACCACCGAGTCGGCGTGGTCGGACACCTCGCCGTAGGTGCGCAGCACGACCGTCTCGCCCGTGCCCGCCTCGGAGCCGACCCGGACCTCGGCGTCCAGTCGGGAGTGGGTGCGGTCGCGCAGGGTGCGCGCGTGCCGCTTGATGACGACCAGGGTGCGCGAGGGGTGCTCGTGCGAGGCCTCCTCGGCGGCCTTGATCGAGTCGTAGGCGTTCTCCTCGTCCGTGACGATGACCATCGTCAGGACCATGCCCACGGCAGGGGTGCCGATGGCGCGGCGGCCCTGCACCAGCGCCTTGTTGATCTTGCTTGCCGTGGTGTCGGTCAGGTCGATCTTCATGGCCTGCGCCAGCTCCGTCCGTCTCGTGCGAGCATCTCGTCCGCTTCCCTCGGTCCCCAGCTGCCCGACGCGTACTGCGCCGGCCGGCCGTGCGCCGCCCAGTACTCCTCGATCGGATCGAGGATCTTCCAGGACTCTTCCACTTCCTGGTGACGGGGGAACAAATTCGCGTCGCCGAGCAGCACGTCCAGGATGAGCCGCTCGTACGCCTCCGGGCTGGACTCCGTGAAGGACTCGCCGTAGGCGAAGTCCATGGAGACGTCCCGGATCTCCATCGAGGTGCCCGGCACCTTGGAGCCGAACCGCACGGTCATGCCCTCGTCGGGCTGGACCCGGATCACGATCGCGTTCTGGCCCAGCTCCTCCGTCGCCGTGGTGTCGAAGGGGGAGTGCGGGGCCCGCTTGAAGACGACCGCGATCTCCGTCACGCGGCGGCCGAGGCGCTTGCCGGTGCGCAGATAGAACGGGACGCCCGCCCAGCGGCGGTTGTCGATGCCCAGCTTGATCGCGGCGAAGGTGTCGGTCTTCGACTGCGGGTCGATGCCCTCCTCCTCGAGGTAGCCGACGACCTTCTCACCGCCCTGCCAGCCTTCCGCGTACTGCCCGCGCACGGTGCTGCTGCCCAGGTCCCTGGGCAGCCGTACGGACTTCAGCACCTTCAGCTTCTCGGTGAGCAGCGCCTCCGCGTCGAACGCGATGGGCTCCTCCATGGCGGTGAGCGCCATGAGCTGGAGCAGGTGGTTCTGGATGACGTCACGGGCGGCGCCGATGCCGTCGTAGTAGCCGGCCCGGCCGCCGATGCCGATGTCCTCGGCCATGGTGATCTGCACGTGGTCGACGTACGACCGGTTCCAGATCGGCTCGTACATCTGGTTGGCGAAGCGCAGCGCCAGGATGTTCTGGACGGTCTCCTTGCCGAGGTAGTGGTCGATGCGGAACACCTGGTCCGGCTCGAACACGTCGTGCACGATCGCGTTCAGCTCGCGGGCGCTGGCCAGGTCGCGGCCGAACGGCTTCTCGATGACGGCGCGCCGCCAGGAACCCCGGGGCGGATTCGCCAGGCCGTGCTTCTTCAGCTGCTGGACGACCTTGGGGAAGAACTTCGGCGGCACGGACAGGTAGAACGCGAAGTTGCCGCCGGTGCCGCGGGAGGCGTCCAGCTCCTCCACCGCGTCCTTGAGCTGCTTGAACGCGGTGTCGTCGTCGAAGTCGCCGGGGATGAACCGCATGCCTTCGGCGAGCTGCTGCCACACCTCCTCGCGGAACGGGGTGCGGGCGTGCTCCTTCACGGCGTCGTGCACGAGCTGCGCGAAGTCCTGGTCCTCCCACTCGCGGCGGGCGAAACCGACCAGGGAGAAGCCCGGTGGCAGCAGACCGCGGTTGGCCAGGTCGTACACGGCCGGCATCAGCTTCTTGCGGGACAGGTCACCGGTCACGCCGAAGATGACCAGTCCGGACGGGCCGGCGATGCGGGGGAGCCGGCGGTCGCGGGCGTCGCGCAGCGGGTTGTCCCAGTCGGCGGCCGGGGCCACCGGGACCCGTACCGCTCCGGACGCGGGCGCCTCGGGTGCGGCCGCCTGCGCGGCGGGTGCCTTCTCGGTCATCGGGCGTCAGCTCCCTTGCTCTTCAGGGACGTCGCCACGGCGTCCAGCAACTCCTGCCAGGCCGCCTCGAACTTGGCGACGCCCTCGTCCTCCAGCTGCTGGACGACCTCGTCGTAGGAGATGCCGAGCCGTTCGACGGCGGCCAGGTCGGCGCGGGCCTGCGCGTAGCCGCCGGTCACCGTGTCGCCGGTGATCTCGCCGTGGTCGGCGACGGCGTTCAGCGTGGCCTGCGGCATGGTGTTGACGGTGCCCGGCGCGACCAGCTCGTCCACATACAGAGTGTCCTTGTACGCGGGGTCCTTCACACCGGTGGACGCCCACAGCGGACGCTGCTTGTTCGCCTTCGCCCCGGTGAGCGCCAGCCAGCGGCCGGAGCCGAACACCTCCTCGTACGCCTCGTAGGCGAGGCGGGCGTTGGCGAGGGCCGCGCGGCCCTTGAGGGCCAGGGCCTCGCCGGTGCCGAGGGCGGTCAGCCGCTTGTCGATCTCGGAGTCCACGCGTGAGACGAAGAAGGACGCCACCGAGTGGATGCCGGAGAGGTCGATGCCGCGTTCGCGGGCCTTCTCCAGGCCGGCCAGGTAGGCGGCCATGACCTCCCGGTAGCGCTCCAGAGAGAAGATCAGGGTCACGTTGACGCTGATACCCAGCCCGACGACCTCGGTGATCGCCGGCAGGCCGGCCCTGGTCGCCGGGATCTTGATCATCACGTTGGGGCGGTCGACCAGCCAGGCGAGCTGCTTGGCCTCGGCGACCGTGGCCGCCGTGTCGTGGGCGAGGCGGGGATCGACCTCGATGGAGACCCGGCCGTCCCGGCCGCCCGTGGCGTCGTACACCTCCCGAAGGACGTCGGCGGCGTCCCGCACGTCGGCGGTCGTCATCATCCGCACCGCCTCGTCCACCGTCACCCCGCGCGCGGCGAGGTCGGCGAGCTGCTCCTCGTAGCCCTCGCCGGAGCCGATGGCGGCCTGGAAGATCGAGGGGTTCGTCGTGACACCGACGGCGCTGCCGCTCGCCACCAGTTCGGCGAGGCCGCCCGAGGTGATCCGCTTCCGCGACAGGTCGTCGAGCCAGATCGACACGCCCTCGTCGGCGAGGCGCTTGAGGGCTCCCGGGGTCGCGATTGCTTCGGTCACAGTGATCATTCTTCTTTCGGGTCGTTGTCGGGCGTCGGTGTCAGGCGCGCGCCGCGGCGAGGGACTCGCGGGCCGCGGCGGTGACGTTCTCGGGGGTGAAGCCGAACTCGGCGAACAGGGTTCCCGCGTCGGCGGAGGCGCCGAAGTGCTCGAGGGAGACGATCCGGCCGGCGTCACCGACGTACCGGTACCAGGTCAGGCCGATGCCGGCCTCCACGGCCACCCGGGCCTTCACGGCCGGCGGCAGTATCCGCTCGCGGTACTCGCGCGGCTGCTCCTCGAACCACTCCACGGACGGCATCGACACCACACGCGTGCCGATGCCCTCGGCCTCCAGCAGCTCCCGCGCGGCCACGGCCAGCTGCACCTCGGATCCCGTCGCGATGACGATCACCTCCGGGACCTCGGTCGAGGACTCGCGCAGCACATAGCCGCCCTTGGCCGCGTCCTCGTTCGGCGCGTACACCGGCACGCCCTGGCGGGTGAGCGCGAGCCCGTGCGGGGCGGGGCTGGTGGCGTGCCTCTTCAGGATCTCGGCCCAGGCGACCGCGGTCTCGTTGGCGTCGGCCGGGCGGACGACGTTCAGGCCCGGGACGGCGCGCAGCGAGGCCAGGTGCTCGACCGGCTGGTGGGTGGGACCGTCCTCGCCGAGGCCGATGGAGTCGTGCGTCCAGACGTACGTCACCGGCAGCTGCATCAGCGCCGACATACGGACGGCGTTGCGCATGTAGTCGGAGAACACCAGGAAGGTGCCGCCGTAGATCCGGGTGTTGCCGTGCAGGGCGATGCCGTTCATCTCCGCGGCCATGGAGAACTCGCGGATGCCGAAGTGGACGGTACGGCCGTACGGGTCCGCCTCGGGCAGCGGGTTGCCCTTCGGCAGGAAGGAGCTGGTCCTGTCGATGGTGGTGTTGTTGGAGCCGGCGAGGTCGGCCGAGCCGCCCCACAGCTCGGGGATCACCGGGCCGAGCGCCTGCAGCACCTTGCCGGAGGCGGCGCGGGTGGCGACGGACTTGCCCTCCTCGAAGACCGGGATGCTGTTCTCCCAGCCCTCGGGCAGCTCGCCCTTGCTGATCCGGTCGAACAGTTCGGCCCGCTCCGGCCGGGCGGCCCGCCACTCGGCGATGCGCTTGTCCCAGGCCGCGTGCGCCTCGGCGCCCCGGTCCAGGGCCTGCCGGGTGTGCTTCAGGACGTCGCCCTCGACCTGGAAGGTCTGCTCGGGGTCGAAGCCGAGCAGGCGCTTGGTGGCGGCGATCTCCTCCTCGCCGAGCGCGGAGCCGTGGGAGGCCTCGGTGTTCCGCGCGTTCGGGGCGGGCCAGGCGATGATCGTGCGCATCGCGATGATGGAGGGACGCCCGGTCTCGGCCCGAGCGGCCCTCAGCGTGGCGTACAGGGCGGGCACGTCGATGTCGCCCTCGGCGGTGGGCTCGACGCGCTGGGTGTGCCAGCCGTAGGCCTCGTACCGCTTCAGCACGTCCTCGGAGAACGCGGTCGCGGTGTCGCCCTCGATGGAGATGTGGTTGTCGTCGTAGAGGAGGACGAGATTGCCGAGCCTCTGGTGGCCGGCGAGCGAGGAGGCCTCGGCCGAGACGCCCTCCTCCAGGTCGCCGTCCGAGACGATCGCCCAGACGGTGTGGTCGAACGGGGAGGTGCCCTCGGGGGCCTCGGGGTCGAACAGACCGCGCTCGTAGCGGGCCGCCATCGCCATGCCGACGGCGTTGGCGACGCCCTGCCCGAGCGGGCCGGTGGTGGTCTCGACGCCGGCGGTGTGCCCGTACTCCGGGTGGCCCGGCGTCTTGGAGCCGTGCGTCCGGAACGCCTTCAGGTCCGCCAGCTCCAGCTCGTACCCGGCGAGGTACAGCTGCGTGTACAGGGTCAGCGAGGTGTGGCCGGGGGAGAGGACGAATCGGTCCCGGCCGGTCCACTCCGGGTCGGCGGGATCGTGACGCATCACCTTCTGAAAGATCGTGTACGCGGCAGGCGCCAGACTCATCGCCGTCCCGGGGTGGCCGTTGCCCACCTCCTGCACGGCGTCGGCCGCCAGAAGACGGGCGGTGTCCACGGCACGCCGGTCGAGGCCGGTCCATTCGAAGCCATCGGGAGTGTGCGTGGTCATCTTCAAGAAGTCCTCGTTCAGTGCGGAAAGGTCGGCCTGACGCGTTCAAACTTAAAAGTCTGACTTTTTCGGGGGAAGGTCGGGGTGTGTCAGCCTGTGGTGAATCTGGGACAGTGATCGCGCGACAGGGATGGCACGAAAAGGACATGGCCGACAGAAGACCCCCAGGCGGCGGCGAGGGTACGGGCCGCGCGGGGACCGAGGACGACGACGGCATCAGAACCCTCCCCTTCCCGGCCGAGCGGGCCGTCGGCGGCGTCGGCATGCAGATCGGCCCCATGGGGACGGACCACACCTGGCACACCGACGCCCCCCTGCACCGCGTCCACCGCATCGACTTCCACATCGTCATGCTGTTCAGCGGCGGCCCCGTACGGCACATGATCGACTTCGCCGAGTACGAGGCGGGCGCCGACGACCTGCTGTGGATCCGCCCCGGACAGGTCCACCGCTTCTCCCGCGAGGCCGTGTACCGCGGAACCGTCCTGACCATGCAGCCCGGCTTCCTGCCCCGCTCCACGGTCGAGGCCACCGGCCTGTACCGCTACGACCTGCCGCCCCTGCTGCATCCGGACCCGGACCGGCTCGCCGCGCTCCGGGCGGCCCTCGACCAGCTGCGCCGCGAGTACGCGGACACCACGACGCTCCCGCTCAGCCTGCACACCGCCGTCCTGAGGCACACGCTCACCGCGGTGCTGCTGCGCCTCGCCCACCTCGCGGCCAGCTCCGCCGAGGCCGGCCGGCAGCAGACGGACAGCACCTTCACCCGCTTCCGGGACGCCGTCGAGCACGGCTTCGCCACCAACCACAGCGTCAGCGCCTACGCCGACGCCCTCGGCTACTCCCGGCGCACCCTCGTCCGCGCCGTCCGTGCCGCCACCGGCGGGACGCCGAAGGGCTTCATCGACAAACGCGTCGTCCTGGAGGCCGAACGCCTCCTCGCCCACACGGACATGCCGATCGGCCGCGTCGGCGCGGCCGTGGGCTTCCCCGACGCGGCGAACTTCACCAAGTTCTTCCACCTGCACACCGGGCAGACCCCGGTGGCGTTCCGCGCCGAACTGCGCTGAGCCCCGTCGGGCCGTGCCCGGGGCTCTTCGCCGGCCGCTCTCACGGGTGCGGCCGGACCGTGACGGCGCCGGTGGCCGGCTGTGCGGGACGGTCGGCCACCGGCACCGGGCGGCTCAGTGGCCGAAGTCGAACCAGTTCACGTTCACGAAGTCGGCCGGCTGGCCGCTGCTGAAGGTCAGATAGACGTCGTGGGTGCCGGTGACCGAGCCGATGTTGGCCGGGACCGTCCGCCAGGACTGCCAGCCCCCGGTGTTGCCGACGGCGAAGCTGCCGACGGGGGCGTTGCTCCGGCTGTCCAGGCGCACCTCGACCAGCCCGCTGACGCCGTCGGCCGCGCCGCTCGCCACCCGGGCGTAGAACTGGGTGGCCGGGGTCGAGCCGAAGTTCACGCCCTTGTACAGCGCCCAGTCGCCGTTCGCGATCCAGCCGATGTCCTGGCCGCCGCCGGTGTCGGACGAGGTCTCGGTGCTGATCCCCGACTGGCTGTCGTAGGACTCGGCCTGAACGGCACTGTAGGCGTCGCGGTTGCCGCTCGGCGGGGGAGTGGTACCCCCGCCGCTGCCCGAGGACTGCAGGACCTGGACGTAGTCGACGACCATCGGGTGGCCGGACTCCGTGGCGCTGGTGGGGCCGCCGCCGAACGCCGCGGGGAAGCCGCCGCCCATCGCCACGTTCAGGATGACGAAGAAGCCGTGGTTCGTGGCGTTCGCCCAGGTCGTCGCGTCCATCTGGTTCGACGTGACCGTCTGGTAGTTGACCCCGTCGACGTAGAAGCGGATCGCCTCCGGGCTCACCGAACGGTCCCACTCCATGGTGTAGGTGTGGAAGCCCGACTGGCAGGTGGTGTTCGGGCAGGCGGTGGAGTTGCCGAGGCCCGTGGTCTCGTTGCAGGGGCCGCCCGGGTCGGTGCCGCAGTGCATGGTGGCCCAGGTCTTGTTCAGGCCGTTGACGTTCTCCATGATGTCCAGCTCGCCGACGCTCGGCCAGTTCTGGTAGTTGCCGCGGAACGGCGCGCCCAGCATCCAGAACGCGGGCCAGTAGCCGGCGGCCGCGTTCCCGGTGACGTCCGGCATCTGGATCCGGGCCTGCACGCGCAGCTTGCCGCCGGCCGGGGGCTGGAAGTCGGTACGGGTGGTCTCGATCCGGCCGGAGGTCCAGTTGCCAGAGGCGTCACGGCGCGGGGTGATGAGCAGGTCGCCGTTGCCGTCCAGGGCGACGTTGTTCGTGCTGGAGGTCATCGACTCGACCTCGCCGGTGCCCCAGTTCGCGGCGCCGCCCGGATAGGAAGTTCCGGTGTCGTACTGCCAGTTCGACGTGTCCACGCCGGAGCCCGCCGGGCCGTTGAAGTCGTCAAGGAAGACCTGGGACCAGCCGGAGGGAGGTGTGGGGGCGGTGGCGTTCGCGGGCGCGGTGGCCGCCGCGGCGGCGGCCGCGGCCAGGCCGAGCGTGGCGACGACGGCGACGAACGCGCGCCGCAGCGGGCGAGGTCTGGGTATGCCGGAGGATGCGCTCATGGGGAGGCCTCTCGGGTACGGGGAGTTGTGCGGGGGGTCCTCGAAGAGGGCTCCCAGGATTTCTGAGAGCGCTCTCACAATTCCGCCAATGTGCTCCTCGCCCTTGCGGTCGTCAAGCCTTGAAACAAACAAAGGTCCATCCTTGTACGGGAGTTCAGGGGGTGAAGTCACCCGTACCGGCTCAAGCCGTCCACCGAGCCCCGTCCGCGCCCCTCGGGCGCGGACGGCGCTCGCGGTCCGACCGATCCCGTCAGCGGTGGTCGTGGTCGTGGTGGTGGCCGGCGCCATGGCCGCCGCCGTCGTGGTCGCCGTGGCCGACGATCGTCCACGGACGCATCAGGTCGTCGTCCTCGTGCTCGAGAAGGTGGCAGTGGTGGACGTACGTCGCCGGCAGTTCGGTGCCGCTGCCCGGAATCGATGCGATGTCGCGCTTCGGCGGGATGAACTCATCAATGATGATCCTGGTCACCATCTCCGCATGGGCCTTGACCGTGTCCTTGCGGGACAGTGCTTCGTCCGGCTCCGGCGGAATCGGTGGGCCGGTGAAGTAGTCGGCCAGCACCGGCCGGTCCTCCGGTTTGCGGCCGCCGTAGACCCACTTGTCGTAGTCCGCCTGGTAGCGGGCGGCGTCGATCGGCTGCCTGTTCAGCACCTGGAAGTTGACGAGGTGGACATGCATCGGGTGGGCGTCGTGGTTGGGATTGATGTACTCCCAGATCTCGGCCGAGCCCTCCTTGACGAAGTCCTGGGACGGCTCCATGAACGGCACCGCGTTGAACGTCATGGTCGCGAAGAGCTTGTGCTGGTACACGACCCATTCCCGCCGCCGGGTGTGCGGTTTCGGCCTGATGGGTGCGACCCTCGGCAGCCTGAGTCTGTCGGGCGTCGTCGTCCTGTCCCCGCCCCCGGACAACGGCTTGGTGACCTGGAACTGCATGATCTCCGCGATCTCAGGTCCCTCGCCGGGTACGCCGGGGTAGTGCACCGGCGTACCCGGATAGTTCCTCATGGTGACCTTGGTGCCCATGGGCAGCCCGCCGAAGTCGACGATCAGGTCGTACCGCTCGGCCGGACCGATCAGGAATTCCAGCATCTGCAGCGGAGCACGGAGGCCGCCGTCGGTGCCGATCAGCCAGAACGGGAGCTGGGGCTCGAGCAGTACGTCCGTGGGAACGTCGAACCTCAGCCGCCAGAAACGCTCGTTCGAAGCGTTGAGGATGCGCAGCCGGTAGCGTCGCGGCTCGACGGCCAGGAAAGGGTATGCCTTCCCGTTGACGACCGGGGTGTCCTCGCCCTCCCGCCGGGTCATGGTGTAGGCGAGCGAGCCGTCCGGCTTGAAGGTCCGGTCCTGCAGGACGAGGGGGACCTCGAAGTCGCCTCGCGGCAGCCCGAGCCGCTCGTCGGCGGGATCACGGATGAAGTAGAGACCGGCCAGGCCCGCATAGACGTTGAGGCTGGTCATCCCCATGCCGTGATCGTGGTACCAGAGCATGCACGAATGGTCGTGGTTGGTGTACGCGTAGATCGCTTCGTTGGGTTTGACCCGGCCCGGGTCCAGGGTGCTGTAGGACGCGGCATGGACGCCGTCCGGACTGAACGACTGCAGCGGCATGCCGTCGGACTGCGGTGCCGTGTAACCGCCGTGCTGGTGCACGACGTTCCACACGTTCACGTTCGGGGGAAAGGGCTGGACCGCCTCGTAGGGAGGCGGAGGGGTCGGGGTGAGCTGGTCGCACCCGCTGCGGATGGCGTCGATCACGAACTGGAACATGTGGATGGTCGGCAGTTCGTTGCGGTACTTGACGACCGTCGGATGGTCCCTGGTCGTGTTGATGGTCGGCCCCAGATAGCCCATGCCGATCGACTTGTCGGGATCGTGCGGGTTCGTGGCCCAGTAACCCCAGACGGGTGAGGGTCCGAGATCACGGTGGAAGCGCCACGTGCCCTGACGCATCGTGATCTCGTAGTAGTCGGCGCCCGGATAGACGGAGGGATCCGGGACGGCCGTCGCCGGCCTGGGCAGCGGGTCGACGAACATCTCCAGCGGAGGGGTGTGCCACTCCGGCACGATCGGACACCTTGCCTCGTGCGCCGTCGTCGCGTACGCCCGCGTTCCCGGAACTCCCCGCGGAAGCATGGCCGCACCCGCCATGGCTCCGGCCATGAGGAACTTCCTTCGCTCGACCATCGTCCCCAGCCTTCCGTCGCCGCACATGGCGTTCAACAGATACTGGGCCGGCTCGGAACGGGGCGGCAGCGCGCCGATTCGGCCGAAGAAAGCCACTCATTGAGTCGATCCCGGAAAAATTCAGCAGAAAAGTGGAATGGCGGCAGAATTACCGCTGTCAGCGCCGCGGCGCGCCGTCCGAAGCACCCTGAACGCACCGAGGTTTCACCGGGCACCGTTCACGCGCTGCCCGGCGGCAGGGGTGCGGACCCAACCGGCCTCCGGCTCCTGAACCGTCACTGCCCGCGCCGCTCCGGCTGCCAGCCGAGCGCCCGGGAGATCCCGCGGGCCGCCAGCCGTACAGCCGGGGTCAGGGTCGGCACCTGGGCACCCGCCCGGGGCACCACCACCGACACGGCCGCGACCACGTCCCCGCCGGGCCCGCGCACGCCCGCCGCCACCGACAGCGCGTCCTCCGTCACCTGACGCCCGCTCACCGCCACCCCGGAGCGCCGCACTTCGGCGAGGGTACGGCGCAGCCGCTCCGGATCGGTGATCGTGTAGGGCGTGAAGGCGGCCAGCGGCCCGGCGCAGTACTCCTCCTGCAGATCGGGGGCGGCGTGGGCGAGCAGGACCAGGCCGACGCCGGTGGCGTGCAGCGGCCAGCGTGCGCCGACCCGGATGTGCACACCCACCGCCGAACGGGCCGACAGCCACTCGATGTAGACGACCTCCGTGCCGTCCCGCACCGCCAGCTGCACGTTCTCGTGTGTCGCCTCGTACAGGTCCTCCAGGTACGGCAGCGCCAGCTGTCTCAGGCCCAGGCCGCGCGGGGCGAGCGCGGCCACCTCCCACAGGCGCAGCCCCACCTGGTACACCCCTGACGGCTCGCGCTCCAGCGCGCCCCATGCGGTCAGGGTGCCCACCAGCCGGTGCGCGGTGGTCAGGCTGAGCCCGGCCCGGCGGCTGATGTCCGTGAGGGACAGGGCGGGGTGCTCGTGGTCGAACGCGGCGAGCACGGCCAGCAGCCGGTCGGCCGCGGACCGCTCGCTCACCCGCACCTCGCCCTGTCGCCGTACGTCCTCGCCCGGATCGTAGCCGACGTCCCGGAACGCCGCCGCCCGATCGTGTCGTGCACGAGTCCTCGGGGCGTCAGTGGCCGTGAAGGGGGTGACGGGCAGCGCCCGGGAGACGATCCGGAGTCGCCGGGCCGGCCGCCGCCACCGGGCCGGTCTTCCCGGCGCACCCGCGGCCGCGGCAGCCCGGCCGAGGCGATGCCGACCGCGGCGGCCTTCGGGTTCCGTACGACCGGGCAGCTCTCGACGTGCAGGTCGTGTGTGCGGTCGTCGACGACGCCGGAGGCGTTCCCAGGACGCGCGGGGTCCGGCTGCGGTGCGGTCCGCCGCGGATACCCTTCGTCGGCGGGCCCTTTCGCCGAGGACGATCCGCGCTGCACGCCGACCGGATCGTCCCCGGGCACCCGCGGGGCATGTCCCGGCGGGCAGGTGAGCGGGGCGTGGTCGAGGCTCGCGCGGCCGGGTCTGCTCGCCGGCTCGGCCGAGTTCCCGGGCAGAGGGAGGGCGAGGTCTGCGGCCCCGGGGGCCCTGGACGTGGTGGTCTGGGACGTACCGGTGGGCGCGGCACCCCGGTCCTCGTTGAAGGACGCGCATGTCGAAGTGATCGTGGCAGGAAAGGTGCAAGCGTGAAGCTGACGATTCTGGGCGGTGGCGGCTTCCGCGTCCCGCTCGTGTACGGGGCGCTCCTGACGGACCGCGCCGAGGGCCGCGTCACCCGGGTCGTGCTGCACGACCTCGACGCGGGCCGGCTCTCCGCCGTGACCCGCGTCCTGGCCGAGCAGGCCGCGGGGGTGTCCGGCGCGCCCGAGGTGAGCGCGACCACCGACCTCGACGAGGCCCTGCGCGGCGCCGACTTCGTCTTCTCCGCGATCCGCGTCGGCGGCCTCGAGGGCAGGGCGGACGACGAGCGCGTTGCACTGGCCGAGGGCGTCCTCGGCCAGGAGACGGTCGGCGCCGGCGGGATCGCCTACGGTCTGCGCACGGTACCGGTCGCCGTCGGCATCGCCCGGCGGGTGGCCCGGCTCGCCCCCGACGCCTGGGTCATCAACTTCACCAATCCCGCGGGCCTGGTCACCGAGGCCATGTCCCGCCACCTCGGCGACCGCGTCATCGGCATCTGCGACTCGCCGGTCGGCCTCGGCCGCCGTATCGCCAGGGTGCTCGGCGCGAACCCGAAGGAGGCGTGGATCGACTACGTCGGCCTCAACCACCTCGGCTGGGTGCGCGGCCTGCGCGTCGCCGGCCGCGACGAACTCCCGCGCCTGCTCGCCGACCCCGGCCTGCTCGGCTCCTTCGAGGAGGGCAGGCTCTTCGGGGCGAAGTGGCTGCAGTCGCTCGGCGCGATCCCCAACGAGTATCTGCACTACTACTACTTCAACCGCGAGGCCGTCCGCGCCTACCAGCAGGCGGAGAAGACCCGGGGCGCCTTCCTGCGGGACCAGCAGGCGCGGTTCTACGAGCAGATCACGCGGTCGGACGCCTCCGCCCTCGCGGTGTGGGAACGCACCCGCGCCGAGCGGGAGGCGACCTACATGGCGGAGAACCGCGAGAGCGCGGGCGCCGGCGAACGCGAGGCCGACGACCTGTCCGGCGGCTACGAGAAGGTCGCCCTCGCCCTGATGCGGGCCATCGCGCGGGACGAGCGCACCACTTTGATCCTCAACGTCCGCAACCGCGCCACGCTCTCCGTCCTCGACGACGAGGCGGTGATCGAGGTCCCGTGCCTGGTCGACGCCAACGGGGCGCACGCGGTCGCGGCCGACCCGCTGCCCGGCCACGCCACCGGCCTGGTCTGCGCGGTCAAGGCGGTCGAGCGCGAGGTGCTCGCCGCCGCCGACTCCGGTGACCGGGAGAGGGCCGTGCGGGCGTTCGCCCTCCATCCGCTGGTCGACTCCGTGAACGTGGCCCGCAGACTGGTCGACGGGTACACGGCGGTCCACCCCGGGCTCGCTTACCTCAGGTGAGCGAGCGGCCCTGGAGCAAGGCCCTCGAGATCCTGGGCCTGCGCCGCGCCGGGGCGGCCGGCCCTCGTGGGACCGGCCGCCGGTTCGGTGGTGTCAGCCGGTGAATCCGGCCGTGATGGAGGTGAACTGCCAGTCGTTCTGGCTGATGCCGGAACAGTTGCTCACCACGCCCCCGCCCGCGCAGGGCCGGTCCCGGTTGACCGCCCAGAAGGCGAGCCGCGCGATGTGGTGGGAGTTCGCCCAGTCCCGGATCTGGGTCCAGATCGCCGGGGTGGTCGTCTCCTGCTGGTCGGACAGGCCGTTCATGCCCGAGATGCCGATGTGGGCGTAGGCGGTCGCGTCGTCCCAGCCGAAGGTCGACTTCAGCTTGTTCTTCAGGCCCTCCGCGGCGTTCACGGTGTTGCCGTACATGTCCGAGCCGCCGCCGAAGTCGAACGGCATGATGGTGAACACGTCGATGTCCGCGCCGAGGGACTGCGCCTGCTCGATCAGCCGGTTGCCGTAGTACGTCGGCCCGGTGGTGGAGGTGCCGAAGGTGACGATGGTCTTCAGGCCGGGGTTGTTCGCCTTGACCGTCTTCAGCGCGGTGAGGATCTTCGCCTGGACGGCCTCGTTCTCGAACTCGTCCGTGTTCTCGATGTCCATGTCGACGGCCTTCAGGCCATAGGCGTCGATCACTTTCTGGATGGCGCCGGCGAGCGCGGCCGCCGAGGAGCAGTTGGCGCCCAGCTTGCTGCCCTGCCAGCCACCGAAGGACGGCACGACGTCACCGCCGGCGGATCGGATCGCGTTGATCGCGCTCTGGTCGGCGCCGCCGGTGAGCGGCCGGCTGCCGTCCCAGGCCGGGGTGCAGCCACCGGAGTCCAGCACGAACGCCATCGTGAACCACTTGATCCCGGTCGCGCTCATCACCGTCGTCGGGCTCGGCGGATCGCCCCACCCCTCGTACAGGTACGGCGCGGCCTGCGTGAGACCGGTTCCCCCGCCGCTGCCCGCGCTGGTCGTCACGGTGACGGCGTCGGAGGCGGCCGAGACGTTCCCGGCCGCGTCGTGCGCCTTCACGGTGAAGGTGTACGACGTGCTGGGCGACAGCCCGCTGACCGTGGCGGACGTGCCGGAGACGGTCAGCACCTGGTTCGAGCCGCTGTAGACGTCGTAACCGGTCACGCCCACGTTGTCGGTGGCGGCGTTCCACGACAGGGAGACGCTCGACGACGTCTTCCCGGTCGAGGTCAGGCCCGTCGGCGCGGTCGGCGCCTGGGTGTCGCCGCCGCCTGAGCCGCCACCCGGCCCGTCCAGGCTGATGTCGTCGGCCCAGTAGGTGCCCTGGGCGTACCAGCCGTGGACATAGACGGTGGCGCTGGTCTGCGAGGCGCCGGTGGTGAAGGAGACGCTCAACTGGCTGTACGCCGTCGGCGACGTCGTCCAGGTCGAGGCGCCGCCGTTCACGCCGAGGTACACATAGCTGCCGCGTACCCAGCCGCTGAGGGTGTACGTCGTGTTCGGCTGGACGGCGACCGTCTGGCTGCACTGTGCGTCGTCGCTGTCGCTCACCGCGCCCTGGAGCGCCTCGGCGCCGCTGTGCACGGGGGAGGAGACGACCGAGCCGAGGTTGCCGGTGCAGGTCCAGGGGGAGAGGCCGCCGGACTCGAAGCCGGGGTTGGTGAGGATGTCGGCCGCCTGAGCGGTGGCCGGGAGGGCGATGGCCCCGCCGACCGCGAGGGCGACGGAACCGAGGAGGGCGAGAAGCCGACGTCTGCGACGTCCGAGTGGATTGCGCACGCGATCTCCCTGTGGGGAAGGGGGTGTTCGGGAGTGCAGAGGTGTGCGGAGGTGCGCTGAAGAATTTGGTATGGACCAATCCTGCTGTCAAGGGATGCGGCGGGATTGGTCCATACCCCTGGTTGCGAGCGCCTAGATCGGCAGGGCCTCCACCGCCGAACCCGCCTGCACCGGCACCGCCGGAAGCGGCGTCTTCGCCTCCCTCTGCTGCGGAAGCACCGCCGGTACGGGCAGCAGCGACCGCGGTCCCGCCACCACCGTGTAGTCCTGACCCAGGAACGGCGGCTCGATGACCCCGGGGTCCTCGCCCAGCGCCAACTGCACGGCCGCCCACGGCGCGTTCACCCCGCACAGCGACAGCTGGTGCAGGCCACCCGCGGGCCGCGTGTTGACGTCCATCAGCACCGGCCGGTCGCCCGACATCCGGAACTGGACGTTGGACAGATGGTGCAGCCCGAAGCCCTCCGCGATCAGCCGGGCCGGCTCCAGCCACCGCTCGTCCAGCGTGAAACCCCTGCGGCGCCCGTTCTTGGTGCGGCCCACCGCGAGCCGCAGCCGGTTGTCCGTCCCGGTCAGGCAGTCCACGGACACCTCGGGCTGCTCCAGACGCGGCATCACCAGCCAGTCCACCGGCTCCCCGGACCGCCGCAGCGCCTCGACGACGAGGTCGAGCTGGACGTACGGGCCCGGGAATCCCTCGAGATGGGCCAGCGAGAACGGCGCGCGGGTGATCACCCGGAAGCCGACCCCGCCCGCCCCGGCGGCCGGCTTGAAACACGCCCTGTGCCCGTCAGCCTCCAACTCCTCGACGGACGCGAGGAGTTCGTCCGCGGTGCGGACCCGCCACCACGGTGGCACCGGGACTCCCACCGAGCGCACCGCCTCGTACGCGGTCGCCTTGTCCTCGAAGACGGCCACCGCCTCGGGCGTCGGCGCCAGCAGTGCCGTACCGGCCGCCGCGAAGTCCGCGCGGTGCGCCACGATCGCCGCCTGGTGCAGCCGGGGCACGAACACGTCGATGCCGCGCCGGGCGCACTGGTCGAGGGCGTACTCGACGTACGCGGCCGCGGACAGCCCCTCCGGCTCCAGGTCGGCGGTGTCGGCGGCGGCCAGGACGGGGGAGTCGGGATCGGCGTGCGTGGCGTGGATCTCCACCGCGCGGTCGCCGGGGTTTCTGCGCAGCTGATCCATGAAGAACACGTTCTCCGCGTACGTGCGGTTGAGCCAGACGCGTACGCGAGAGAGCATCCAGGCCGCCTTTCATGGTGTGCGGGCAGGACTCAGCGGCCCGTGCCCGGGCAGGAGGGAGGAAGGGACACCGGAGCACCCCTGCGAAAAGGGAGGTGGGGGTGATGGTGTCGGGGCGATCATACGGCTTTCAAGAGCCCGCGCGTGCAACGCGGACGTTACGGATTTCCGGTGCCCGTCCAGGAGGCGCGCCGGGGTCCGTACGGCCGCTGCTCGCCATGGCCGCGCGCCGCCGGCAGGCGGCCGGGGAGCGTCTTGTCCGGTCTGCGGAAATGTGTTCTCGTGGTCCCGGCAGAGAATGATCGGAAGGGGAGCCGGGTGGAGTCTGTGGCCGGGGCCGGACAGCTGCTGGCCATCAGCGACCTGCACATCGGCTATCCGGAGAACCGCGCCCTGGTCGAGGACATGCGGCCCGCCGGCGACGAGGACTGGCTGATCGTGGCCGGTGACATCGCCGAGACGGTCGCCGACATCCGCTGGACGCTGGAGAAGCTCGCGGCCCGTTTCCGCAAGGTGCTGTGGGCGCCCGGCAACCACGAGCTGTGGACCCATCCGAAGGATCCGGTCACCCTGCGCGGTGTGGCCCGCTACGAGCACCTGGTCGGGCTCTGCCGAGAGCTGGGCGTCGTCACCCCCGAGGATCCCTATCCGGTGTGGCAGGGCCCCGGCGGCCCGGCTGTCGTGGCCCCACTGTTCCTGCTGTACGACTACTCGTTCCTGCCGCCCGGCTGCGCCACCAAGGCCGAGGGCCTGGCCTACGCCGAGGGCACCGGCGTCATCTGCAACGACGAGTACCTGCTGCACCCCGATCCCTATCCGAGCCGTGACGCCTGGTGCCGGGCGCGGGTCGCCGAGACCGAGCGCAGGCTCGCCGAGCTGCCCGCCGGCCTGCCGGTCGTACCGGTCAACCACTATCCGCTGCACCGGCATCCCACCGAGGTGCTGTGGTACCCCGAGTTCGCCATGTGGTGCGGTACCCGGCTCACCGCCGACTGGCACCTGCGGTTCCGGGTCACGACGATGGTCTACGGCCATCTGCACATCCCCCGCACCACGTGGCACGACGGAGTCCGCTTCCAGGAGGTCTCCGTGGGCTATCCCCGAGAATGGCGCCGGCGCCCGGAGCCGCCGGGCAGACTGCGCCGCATCCTGCCGATGGAGGTCGAAGCCGGTGATCGAGGAGCTGCTCCCGGAGTCGGTCGTGGCCGTGGAGGCGCACGGTGACGACCCGCTGTGGGATGCCGGGTTCTACCCCGGGGAAGCAGCGCTCGTCGCGCGTGCGGTGGCCAAGCGCCGCCGTGAGTTCGCCGCCGTACGCGGCTGCGCCCGGCGCGCGATGGAGAAGCTCGGCGTGCCCGCGCAGTCCGTTCTGCGCGGCGAGCGGGGCGCACCGCGCTGGCCGGCCGGCCTGATCGGCAGCATGACCCACTGCGACGGCTACTGCGCCGCGGCCCTGGCCCGCGCCGGCGACCTGGCCTCGCTCGGCATCGACGCCGAACGGCACGCGCCGCTCCCGAAGGACGTGGGCCACTTCGTCCTCCTGCCCTCCGAGGCCGAGCGGATCGCCCGGCTGCGCGAGCGGCATCCCGCCGTGCACTGGGAGCGGATCCTGTTCAGCGCCAAGGAGTCCGTCTACAAGGCGTGGTTCCCGCTGACCGGTGCCTGGCTGGACTTCTCCGAGGCCGACATCAGCCTCCACCCGGGTCCCGGCGACCGGCCGCACGGCACCCTGCGCGCCGAACTCCTCGTCCCCGGGCCCCGGGTCGGCGGTCGTCGGCTCCAGACCTTCGACGGCCGGTGGGCCGTACGCGACGGCGTGGCCGTCACCGCCGTGGTCCTCCCGCACGACTGAGGCCCTCCGGCGGTCGCTCCTGCCCCGCGGTCAGGCCGGCGGGCACCAGTCGCGCAGCAGACGGAAGAACTCCTTCTCGTTGCCCGCGAGGCCCGCGTGCTCCAGGGCGCGCTCCGCCTCGGCCAGCACGGCGGGCGGCACCACGGCGGGCCGGCCGCTGTCCGGTGGCCCGTCGAAGGCGGCGCGCACCGTGTGCAGCAGCCGCAGATAGGCCTGTACGGCGGTGCGCTCATGGTCGGTCAGTACGGCGGTGGGCATCGGTCGGCTCTCCCCGAGTAGGCGTCACGGTCGCGCGCCGTGCGGCGCATCTCTCCAGCTTGCCGCCCACCACTGACAACGCCCCCCGGCTCCGCTCCGGTTCGCCCGCTCAGCGCAGCCCGAAACCCTCCGCCGGAGTCCGGAAGGGTGGCCCGGCGCGGGGTACACCGCGCCGCGGACCGCCGACCGACCGCGGCGGGCGCCGCCCGCGCACCGGTACCGGCCCCCGCTTCGTGCGGCCGTCCGGATCAGCCCTGCGGCCCCGGATACCCCAGCGACGCCTCGATGCGCCCCGCCACGTCGTCGCGCTGCACCGGACCGCGCAGGGCCGAACCGGCGAGCCAGGTACGGCACTTGCTGGCCAGCAGCAGCCCGAACGTCTCGGCCTGCCGCTCCTCGGTGAGGTCGAACCGGGTCCGTGCCGCGACCCGCTGCACCGTGGCCTGCAGCGCCTCCTGGTCGGTGTCGTCGTGCAGCAGTCGCGTGGCGACCCCGACCCCGTCCACATGGTGTCCGCGGTGGTCGGCCTGCATGTGCCACAGCTCGTGGCCGAGAATCACCAACTGGTGGTCGGGCGCGGTGCGTTCCTCCACGACCACGAGATCACGGTCGGTCAGGTCCAGCCACAGCCCGCTCGCCGTGCCCGTCGGGAACGCGGCCGCGCGGAAGTGCACCGGGCGGCCCCGGCGGCGGCTCATCGCCTCGCACAGTGCTCCGTACAGCTCGCCCGGCGGCGCGGGAGCGGGCAGCCGTACCCCGCCCACCAGCTCGTTGCACAGGCGGCGCATGTCCCTGCCGATGCCCACAGTCCTCCCCCGGCTCACGACTCGGGTCGCTTGACGCTCTCCAGGAGCATGTCGAGCCACTCCGCGACCTTGTCCCGGTGCTGGTCGGTGGGCAACTGCGCGGCCCGCCACGCTATTCCCCGCACCCCGTGGTCCTGCAGCAGCCGCTCCAGCGCATCCTCCTCGGTCCCGGCCGCGGCCCGCTCCCGGTCGGCGAGCTTGGTCAGCAGCTCCTGCTCGGTGCGCTGCAGCGCACCGGCCAGCGCCTCGGGGTCCTCCGCGGTGAGGAATCCGGCGTGCACCTTGAAGAAACGCTGCAGGGCGTCGCAGTGCTCCATCGTGGGCCGCCGGTCGCCGTTGATGAGCGCCCCGGCCTGCTGCCGGGACATGCCCGCGCCGTCGGCGATCTCCTGCTGGGTGTACCTGCGGCCGTTCGGTTTCAGCCGGGTCCTTCGCAGCAGGCCGAGGCGCTGCAGAAAGCGCGCCTGGACGTCCGGTTCGCCCGCGGGCCGGCCGGCGAGCAGGGCCTTGACCACAGGCTCGGGCACCCCGCAGGCCACGGAGAGCCGCCCGACGTCGAAGACCTCGGCGTGCGGCACGCCGAGCCGGTCGGCGAGCGCGGTGACGCGGGCGACGACGGCCGGCAGCTGGGCGGTCGCCGTGGCGCCCGGATCCTCGTAGCCATCCGTCACCGACAGAACTCCTACGTCTCTCGAGGGCTTCAGATGTGTCCGTGTTTCTGAGTCGGTGCTTCTCACGAGCGATCGCCGTGAACTTCCCGGAGAGTAGCGGGTGCCGCGAACCCACAGCCAGGTGTCGCCACAACTGTGGCGAATTTCAGCCGTCAACGACCGCGGAATGCCACGATAGTTGACACGGTCTTGCCGGGGGCCGCAGGATCGCAGGGCCGCGTGAAGGCCGCAGAGGCAAGAGGGGTGACCTCCCGATGGCACATCAGGCAGGAGGGCAGCGGCCGGCACCGCGGCCCGTCCCCGAGACCTGCGCGACCCAGGCGTTCCTCCAGGACTACGCCGTCCTGCTGGAGTCCCTCGCCTGCCCGTCCATGGTCGTCGACCACCGCTGGGACGTCGTCATGGCCAACGGCGCGTTCGAGACACTTTTCCGTGGGGTGCGCCGGCACGCGACGGCCATGCCCGGGGAGAACTTCCTGCGGTTCGTCCTGTTCCATCCGGACGCGGGCGATGTGCTCGGCGAGCACGAGCAGGGCTGGTGCCTGCCGATGATGGCCCACCTCAAAGCCGCCCTGGAGACGTACGGTCACGACCACGAACTCCAGGCGATCCGCCGCGACCTCGCCCAGGATCCGCTCATGGAGGCCGCCTACCGGCAGGGCCTGCCGCACTGGATCCGTGCCGTCGGCGAGAGCGCGGCACGGCTCGACGGGGCCGTGCGGCTGCTGCGCCACGTGGACCCGCGCCGCGGCTGCGTCGAGTGCCGTGTCGTCGAGGAGACGCCGTACGCCCTGCGGGACCTCGGCCACCGGCGCCTGACGCTGGTCCTGCGCGAGAACCGCCGGCCCGCCGCGCCGGTACGCCGCCCGGCCGCCCACCTCACCGTCGTCCCGGCCCCCGAGGACTGACCCGGCACCGCCGGCGTTCAGGTCGCCGGCGGCGCCGGGTCGAAGGAGAGCGAGATCCGGGCAACCGGAAGCGGCGTCCCTGTGCTGGCGCGATGACACCGGCGTTCGTCCCTTTCGCCGTGGTGGCCTGCGCCCGGGCGCTTGCCAACTGCCCGAGACGGCAGTGGTTCCATGCGATGAGCGGGCTACCGAGCCCCTCGGCGGCCTCGCCGGCCCGTACGGCGGCGGTCCTCCACGCGAGGTGGGCTGATCTCGCCGCGATCTTGCCGCGGTCGCCGACTTCGCGTGGGTGGCCCTGCGGACCCGGCGCGCCCGGCGGCGACCGGCGGAGTGACGCCCAGGATCCGTCCGACGGCCAGTCCGGTGCGCTGAACGTGTACGTCAACGGGGCCAGGCTCGCCAGGACCCTGCCGGTGACGTCCACCTACTCGTACATCGACACCGGCTGGATCCCCGGCGCCAAGACGCACCGCTTCTTCGACGACACCCGGATGCTGCTGGGCCAGAACGTCCAGCCCGGTGACAAGGTCGCCGTCGAGGCGACCGGCACGCAGGTCACGGTGGACGTCGCCGACTTCGAGCAGGTCGCGGACCCCGCCACCCCGCCCGCGGGCTCGGTGTCCGTCGTCTCCAAGGGCGCGGACCCCACCGGCACCGGCGACTCCACCCAGGCCTTCCGGGACGCCGTCGCCGCCTCCCGGGACGGCACGGTCTGGATCCCGCCGGGCGACTGCCGGATCACCTCGTCGCTGAGCGGCGTGCAGAACGTGACGCTCCAGGGCGCCGGCGACTGGTACTCGGTGGTGCACACGTCCCGGTTCATCGACCAGTCCGGCTCCGCCGGGAACGTCCACATCAAGGACTTCGCCGTCATGGGCGAGGTCACCGAACGCGTCGACTCCAGTCCCGACAACTTCGTCAACGGCTCACTCGGGCCCGACTCGTCCGTCTCCGGCATGTGGATCCAGCACATGAAGTGCGGGATGTGGCTGACCGGCGTCAACGACAACCTGGTCGTGGAGAACAGCCGCTTCCTCGACACCACCGCCGACGGCATCAATCTCAACGGCACCGCCAAGGGCGTCGTCGTCCGCGACAACTTCCTGCGCAACCAGGGCGACGACGCCCTCGCCATGTGGTCGCTCTACTCCCCGGACGCGAACTCCAGCTTCGAGAACAACACGATCTCGCAGCCCAACCTCGCCAACGGCATCGCGATCTACGGCGGCACGGACCTGTCCGTGAAGAACAACCTGATCTCCGACACCAACGCCCTCGGCAGCGGCATCGCGATCTCCAACCAGAAGTTCATGGATCCCTTCTTCCCCTTGTCCGGCACCATCACGGTCGCCGGCAACACCCTGGTCCGCACCGGCGCGACGAACCCCGACTGGAACCATCCGATGGGCGCCCTGCGCGTCGACTCCTACGACAGCGCGATCGGCGCGACGGTGAACATCACCGACACCACCGTCACCGACAGTCCGTACAGCACCTTCGAGTTCGTCTCCGGCGGCGGGCGCGGCTACCCGGTGGGGAACGTCAACGTGACCGGCGCGACCGTCAGGAACACCGGCACGGTCGTCGTCCAGGCCGAGACTCAGGGCGCGGCGGCCTTCCAGAACGTCACCGCCACCCGGGTCGGCTCCGCCGGCGTCTACAACTGCCCCTACCCGGCGAACTCCGGCTCCTTCACCCTGACCGACGGCGGCGGCAACTCCGGCTGGTCCAGCACCTGGTCGGACTGCTCCACCTGGCCCCAGCCCGGCCAGGGCAACCCCGAGCCCGACCCGAACCGCGACCTCGCCAAGGGCCGGCCTGCCTCGGCGACCGGTTCGCAGGACGTCCACACGCCGGGCAACGCGGTCGACGGGGACGCGAACTCCTACTGGGAGTCCACCAACAACGCCTTCCCGCAGTCCTGGACGGTCGACCTCGGCTCGTCCTACGCCGTGCGCCGCCTGGTGCCGAAGGTGCCGCCGTCCTCGGCCTGGGGCGCCCGCACCCAGACCGTCAGCGTGCTCGGCAGCACCGACGGCGCCGGCTACTCCACCGTGCTCGGCGCGCACGACCACCGCTTCGACCCGGCCACCGGCAACACGGTCACCGTCCCCCTGCCGGACGGCACCCGACCGCGGTACCTCCGCCTCACGGTCGGCGCCAACACGGGCTGGCCGGCGGGGCAGTTCAGCGAGGTGGAGGCCTATCTGACGAGCTGACCCCCAAGGGGCGCCCAGCCCCTCTCCGGTGCGGTGTGCCGGCCGTCGGCCCCGTGTGTGAGCAGCCGGTCACGAAACGTTCCGCCGCGCCGTGCACCGCACCGGAGAGGCTCTGAGGGTCCCGTGACGTTCCCCTCACGCCTCGGCAGGACGGCGGCGCGACGCCGGGCCCATGACCGACACCACTTCCGGCACCCCGGCCCCGGCCGTCACTCCGAGCCTGTTCGAGCAACTCGGCGGCGAGGACGCCGTCGCGGCCGTCGTCGACGCCTTCTACGCCAAGGTCCTCGCCGACCCCGCCCTGCAGCCGTACTTCGCGGCAGTGGAACTCGACCGACCGAAGCGGCACCAACGGCGCTTCATCGGCCGGGCGCTCGGCGCCGCCCACCCCTGCACCGGCCGCTCCGTGCGCAAGGCCCACGAGCATCTCTCGGTGACCGGGGCCGCCTTCGACAGCGTCGTCACCCACCTGGCCGCCGATCTGTCCGAGGCCGGGGTCGTCGAGGGGACGATCGGCGCGATCGCCGAGGTCCTGCCGCCCCTGAAGGAGGACATCGTCACCGCGTGAAGGTCCGGCCGCCCCTCACAGGTCCAGCACCAGCCGGGCGCCCCTGCACCGGGACACGCAGATCATCATCGTGTCGCCCGCCGCCCGTTCCTCCTCGGTGAGGACCGAGTCCCGGTGGTCCGGAGTGCCCTCCAGCACGTCCGTCTCGCAGGTGCCGCACGTCCCCTCCGCGCAGGAGTACAGCACCTCGACCCCGGCGGCACGCACCGCGTCCAGCACGGAGACGTCCGGAGGGACGGTGACGGTGCGGCCGCTGCGGGCCAGGGCGACCTCGAACTCGCCGTCCTCGCCCGCCTGTCGCTCCTTCGGCCGGAACCGCTCCACCCGCAGCGCACCGGCCGGGCAGCGCTTCTCCACGGCGTCCAGCAGCGGCCCCGGACCGCAGCAGTACACCAGGGTGTCCCCGGGGAGGTCGTCCAGCACCGGGCCAAGGTCCAGCAGGCCGGTCTCGTCCTGCGGGGCGAGGGTGACCCGGTCGCCGTAGCGGGCCAGTTGCGCCGTGAACGCCATGGCGGAGCGGGTGCGCCCGCCGTAGAGCAACGTCCACTGTGCGCCCGCCTGTTGGGCCGCGGCGAGCATCGGAAGGACCGGGGTGATGCCGATGCCGCCCGCGATGAACCGGTAGCGGGGCGCGGGTTCCAGCCGGAAGTGGTTGCGCGGCCCGCGCACCCGAACCGTCCCGCCCTCGCTCATCCGCTCGTGCACGTACTGCGACCCTCTCCCGGCCTCCGGCCGGGGGGACCCCGGTCGACCGGCGCCCTCGCGCAGCACCGCGATCCGCCACGCCGACCGGTCCGCCGGATCGCCGCACAGCGAGTACTGCCGTTCCAGTCCCGGCCGGAGCAGCAGGTCCACATGGGCGCCGGGCTCCCAGCCGGGCAGCCCACGGTCCAGCGGATCGCGCAGGGTCAGGGCCAGCACCCCGTCGGCCACCAACTGCCGTCGGCTCACGACAAGTTCGAATTCGGTCACCGCACGTCCTCTTCGCCGGTGCCGTGTCCTTCGGGATGCGCCAGCATCCACTCCCACATCAGCACCGGGTCCTCGGCGGAGTGCTCCGCGCCGCAGTGACAGGTGCCGTGCAGCACATCGGTGCCCGGAAGCCAGTCGATCCGGTGGACCTCGCCGGTGCCGGGACTCACCGGACCCCCTCGACCGGCTTGTCGCCCTCCTCGACCAGACGGGCCAGGATACGGCGGGCGGCGAGGCCGCCGGTGTCGATGTTGATGCTCAGTTCCTGGTAGCCGGTGCGTTCGGTGCCGAGCGTGCGCTGCAGCAGGTTGAGCGCGTCCACGTCCTGCATCACCACGGTGTGGTTGTTGGCCCGCAGGAACTCGCTGACCTCGGTGTCCTCGGTCGCCCAGTCCCGGGACACCGCCCAGAAGTCGTACACCTTGCCGTCTGTCGACGGGGTGATGGCGTAGGTGATCCCGGTGTGGAAGCCGTGCGGATCGCTGCCGTCCGGCTCGGGCTCGACGCCCGTCGGCGCGATACGGCTGTGCAGCAGATACAGGCAGGGCGCGTGGTACTCGATGTCCTGCCAGCGGGTGATCCGGCCCTCGATGCCGGTCGAACGGGCGTAGAACGGCGGGCACTCGGCATCGTCCATGTGCCGGCTGACCCGGACCACGCCCGCGCCCTCGTCCACCTCGGTGGTGATGGGCGTCTCGGCGACCTCGGGGGTGCCGATGTAACCGCCGTGCAGATACGTCTCGTGGGACAGGTCGAGGAGGTTGTCGACGAGCAGGCCGTAGTCGGCGTCGATCGGTTCCATGCCGCGTACGGTGGTCCAGCCGGGGGAGTCCAGGTGCCGGGCCCGGGGGATCGGCTGCGGGTCGGCGAGCGCCGGGTCGCCGATCCACACCCAGATCAGCGAGTCCTGCTCCACCACCGGGTAGGAGGCGACACGCGCGGTGCGCGGGATGCGTCGCTGTCCCGGCACGTACACGCAGGCGCCGGTGCGGTCGTAGGTGAAACCGTGGTAACCGCACACGATACGGTCGCCGTCCAGGCCGCTCGAGGACAGCGGAAACCTGCGGTGCACGCACCGGTCGTGCAGGGCGACCGGGGTTCCGTCCTCCTCGGAGCGGTACAGAACGAGCGGTTCCCCGAGGATCGTCCGGCCGAGCAGTTCGCGCCCGACCTCCTCGCCGTACGCGGCGACGTACCACTGGTTCCTCGCGAAAGCGGTCATGTGCGGCATGGTTGCGGCTCCCGTCCGTGGATGTGGCCACATCGTCGGGAGGCACCGCACGGGGCGCAACGCCGACTTCCGTCAGGCGGAAGGGAATCCGTCCCGTGCCTGCCACGTGGCGCGGCCCGGCGAGACTCCCTGACAAGCGGCCGGGTTGGCCACTACGCTCGTGAACGTGAGCTGGCAGAGTGCCGACACCGCGTTCACCCGGACCTCGGACGATGCCGTGCGCTGCATCCTGTGCCCGTACCGCTGCCGGTTGCGGGACGGCGAGAGCGGGGCCTGCAAGGTGCGGCGACGGCACGGCCGGACCGTGCAGACGCTCACCTTCTCCACGACCGTCCGGCACTGGGACGCGGTCGAGCGCAAGCCCTTCTACCACTTCCGGCCCGGCAGCAGGGTCCTGACCCTGGCACCACCCGGCTGCTCCTTCCGCTGCGACTACTGCGTCAACCACCGGCTGTCCCAGTACGGCAGGGGGCAGGGCCCGGACGCCGGTCCGTCGCCCGAGCCCGTGGACGTGCCGGGTCTGGTGCGTGCGGCGGCGCAGGAGTCCGCGTCGCTCGGGCTGTCGTACTCGGAACCCTCGCTCGCACCCGAACTCACCCTCGCGCTCGCCGCCGAGGCCCGTCCCGCCGGTGTCCCCGTGGTGTGGAAGAGCAACGGCTTCCTCACTCCCGAGGCCACCGCCCTGCTCGCGCCCGCCCTGTCCGCCGTCAACATCGACATCAAGGCGGCCGAAGAGGAACCGCACCGCAGACTGACCGGGGCGCCTCTCGCTCCCGTGCTGGACACACTGCGCCGCATGCACGCCGCGGGCGTGTGGGTGGAGGCGACCACTCCGCTGATCCCCGGCAGCAGCGCCGACGAGACCCAACTGGCCTCCATCGCAGGCTTCCTGGCCGCCGTCGACCCGGACATCCCCTGGCACCTGCTGCGGTTCACACCCACCTACCGGATGGGCGACCACCCGCCGACCGTCCCGGGCGACCTGGATCGGGCGCGCGCCATCGGCCGCTCCGCCGGGCTGCGGCACGTGTACGTCGAACGGGCCCTGGGCGCCGACGGGCGCACCACCTACTGCCCCGGGTGCGGAGCCGCCGTCGTGCGCCGGGACATCTGGGCCCTGGCGCACCTGGGACTGGATGCGCAGGGGCGGTGCCGGGAGTGCCGCACACCGATCAAGGGGATCTGGACATGAGGGGGAACCGCGAATGACGGAGAACGAGAACGGCACGGTGCCCTCCGCTCCGGTGTACCGGCTGGTGGACTCGCTGCCGGACCTCATCGATGCCGCGGAGTACCCGAGGCACCCAGAGGGCCGCCTGGTCCGGATCCGGCTGACCTGGAGCAGCGCCGGGGTGGACGTCCTGGGGGACGCCTTCCGCCCCGACCTGCTGGAGCGGCTTCTCGAAGGACTCGGACCGGACGAGATCGAGCAGATGATGTGCGGTTGAACGTACCGTCGGCGGGCGGGACTACAGTTCCGCCAACACGGACGTCAGCACGTCCGTCAGGCGTTCCGGGACCGGATCGGGTGCCAGCGTCCAGCAGTCGGCCTCCTCGCTCGTCGTGGGCACACCCGGATAGTGGACGCGGATCGTGAGCAGACCGGGGACGCAGAGGCGCGCCTGGTGGGGATGGGTGAGCAGCACGGCGCGCGGGGCGCCGCCGGTGCCCGCCGCCAACCTCGCCAAGGAGGCGTTCGTCAGCTCCGCCACCCGTACCGGATCCGGCGGCGCGGGCGGCACCACCTGCCACAGCCGGCGCAGACCGCTCGGCCCGGTCAGCGGCACCGGGCCGGTCAGCCCGTCGAGCCCGATCAGCTCCACCTGGCGGCCCGCGCCGGCCAGCGCGTCGGCCAGGGCATGTGCGCACACCCGCAGACAGGTGCCGACGCGCCCGTGGGCCGCCGGGCCGGTGTCGAGCACGAGCACGGCACTGCGCGTCGCGGGCGGCGCGGCACTGCGGCGGGTCCGGTAGAGCAGCGCGGCCTGTGCGTGGAGAGCCGCCAGCACATCGCCCGGAAGCGTCAGTTGACTGGGCACCATGCGGTCCGGCGGGCCGTGCCGCACCAGGTCCGCGGGATCTCCGGCCGCGGTCGGGCCGGTGATCCCGTCCCCCACGGGAGACTTGGGAAGCCGCAGTCCGGCGACGGGGTGACGTCCGTCGAGGACCGGGCCGGGCCGGCCCAGCCCCCGGGCCACCCGGTGCACCAGACCCGGGTCCTGCCGTACGGCGTCGGGGCCGAGAAGCCGCAGGGCGGGCAGCAGGGCTGTCCGGGTCCGCTCCAGTGCGACCGCCAAGTCACCCGCAGCGGACGGGAGCCCGGGAAGGTCCTGCGCGGGGCCGGTGAGTCCGCGACGCAGCGCCGCGCGCAGTTCGGCGCCCGGGACGCCGGACGGTGCCGCGAACCGGACGTCCGGCGGGAGCTGGGAGGCCGCGACGGCGGCCAGGGCGGGGTGCGCCTCGGGCGGCCAGTTCAGAGCGCGCAGTGCCGCGGCCGCACGGGTTCCGTACAACAGCCCCGTGGGTCCGGTGGGCCGGTCGGCGGCGGGAGCGCCGAGCAGGCCGGCCAGTTCGGCGAGGACCGACAACGGGACGGCCGCCTCGGCGGCAGCTGCCGCGCCGCCCAGTTCGGCCAGCCGGGGCGCGGGCAGGGGAAGCGGCACGGTGGCCGAGAGAGCGCCGGCGGGGTGCAGCTCCCAGAGGAGCACGGTGCCACCGCCGTACGTGGTGACGAGGCGACGTCCGTCCGGCGACCAGCGGACCGCCCACAGCGGGCCCGGTACCCGCGTGGGTTCGAGGGTGAGCAGCACCGCGCCCTCCGTCACGTCCCAGATCTGCACGGCGGACGGTGACCTGCCGGGGCCCGGGGCCGCCAGCAGCCTGCCGTCCGGCGACCAGGCAAGGGCGGGTGCCCAGCCGACGCCGCCCGGGGCGCCCAGCTCCCGGTGGATCTGCCAGTCCGCGGTCTCCCAGACCACGATGGGGCCTTGTCCGGCCTCCGGGGTGGCGGCCAGCCAGGAGCCGTCGGGGGACCAGGCGACCCGGGTCGCGAAGGCGCCGGACCGCAGCCTCAGTCGCGGGCTGGTCCGGGTGAACTCCGGCATGCGCCACAGCAGTACCTCGCCCAGGGTGCCGGCCGCCAGCCGGGAACCGTCCGGCGACCAGGCGGGCCGTCCGACCCGCCGGGGCACGGGGCGGCTCACCGGGCGGACCGGGGACGAGGGTTCGCTGAAGTCGTACAGGTACAGATGGGCCGGACGGGGACCGGGCTCGGGTACGACCAGTCGCGCGCCCCCGGTGGGGCACCACACCGGCGCCTGACCGCCGGGGCAGCGGGCGAGGACGGTGCCCGTGGCCGCGTCCAGCACGCTCAGCGGCGCGGCACCCTGCCGGGTGGCGACGGCGAGGGCGGCTCGGGACGCGGAGGCGGCGGCAGGGGCGAGAGCCTCGGCGGAGGGCTCGATGTCGACCGCCCCCCAGGACCCGGTCGGCACAGCCGCCGTCCACACCGGCCTCGGCACACCGGGGACGGTGAGCGAGAGCAGCCCCGGCCGCGACTCGGCGACGGTGGCGTCCGCGTTCAGCCAGGCGAAGCCGGGAGCCAGCGGGCGCCGGATGCCGCCCTCGGCTGCGCCCTGCCGCGCCGGCGCCTCCCGTTCCTTGGTGCCCTCGTCCGCGCCCTCCTGCGTGCTCGTCGTCTCGCTCCCGTCCGCGCCCTGCGCGTCCACCTCCGAGGCGAACGGGCGCGGTGGTCCCGCGGTGAGGGCGGCCGTCCCTCCCTCCGCGGGGAGCCGGCGTCCCACCGAACCGCACATCGCGGCCACCCAGCGGCGCACGGCCGCGTCCGCGCGCCGGCCGGTCGACGGCTCGCCCGCGTCGGGCAGCTCCCACAGCGCGTATCCCACCGTGGCGTCGTGCTCCGTCCGCACCAGCAGCCGGCCCGCCGCGCAGACGCCGAAGTCGGCCCCGGAGCGCGGCGCGGCCGGGATCTCGGAGACCTGTCGCAGCGCCGGGTCGAGGACCAGCACACCGCCGGCGGCTGCGACGGCGAGGAAGCGGCCGGTGCGGCTGAATCCGAGGCCGTACACCCCGGTGACGGCACGGGAGGCCGGGACCTCCGTGCCGTGGGCGTCTGCCAGGTGCACGCCCTCGGCGTCGGCGAAGGCGAGGGTTCTGCGGTCGGGAGACCAGGCGACCGCGTGCACACCGGTGCGCCCGGCGCAGGGGGTGGCGTGCGGACTGCGCGCCGCCGGACTCCACAGCTGCAGCGCGGTCGTGGTGGCCACGCACAGCAGCCGGCCGCCGGGGTCCCACACCAGGTCGGCCACCGGGCCGCCGACCGGGAGGTGGACGGACGCGCCGGTGCGGCGGTGGCGCACCGTCACGGTTCCGGGCCCGGAGAGCAGGGCGGTGCGCAGCCCGTCCGGGGCGACCGCGAGCCCTCGGCCGGCTGTTCCCCGGACCGCACGGAATCGGAGGCGCTCGGTACCGGTGAGGGCGTCCAAGGCGCGGACCACCGAGCCGCCCGTGAACACCAGTACCTCGCCGGCCCGTTCCGCCCAGGCCGCCGTCACCGGCATCGGACCGTCCGCCGGCACCGACCAGACGGTGCGTCCGCCGTCGTCCACCGCGTCCAGGGCCCCCGCAGCGGAGCGCAGGTACACCGTGCCGTCGGGACAGAGCCCGCCACAGTCGTCCGCAGTCTCCCGGAACCAGCGGCGGCGCGGCAGGTGGTCCGAGATCTGTGTGCTCACTCCGCGTCCCCGAGCCGCAGGGCAGCCTGCTCGAACAGGCGGCCGGCCTCCAGCGGGTCGCCGGCCGCGCGGTACGCCTCGGCGGCCTCCAGCAGATGCCCCTCGGCACGCAGCCGGGCCGCCCGTTCCAGCGCCGGGGTGACGTCCTCTTCGTCCGGGTCGGGAAGCAGGACCTGGTCCTGCGGCGAAGTCGGCACGCTCGGCCGGTCGGCCGTCAGCTCCTCGAAGGCCACGAGGAGTTCGAGGGCCACCTCGGACAGGCCGGGGGCCGTGATCGGTGGCTCCGGCGGGGTCCACAGGGTCCATGCCGGCACGAGCGGGTCGAGCCGGAAGACGGACCGCCCGCCCTGCCAGCACGCCACCGCCACGCCCGTCCGCAGTCCCAGCGCACGGATACGCGCCCCGGCGGGAAGCTCGGGCACCAGCTCGAAGCCTGACTGGACGAAGCAGGCTCCCGGCCCCACCCGGCGCAGGGGCGCGCCGAACGGCACGGAGGCTGCCATGCCCGTCGCGTCGACCAGCAGATGGACGCCGTCCCCCACGGCCAGGAAGGCCTGCTCGGCCAGCGTCCGGCCGAGCAACAGGCGACGCAGTAAAGGCAGTTCGGAATCCGTGAGCAGGACCGCGTCCACCCGTGTGTCCGCGTCGGGACGCGGTGCCACCCGTACACGGACCTCGGGCGGAACGGCAGGCGGGCAGGCCGGCTGCCGGGCGGCGGCCGCGGGCGCGTCCGGCAGGCGCTGGACCTCGAGCGGTGCCGGGCTGCTCAGCAGCCGCAGTGCGACGGGTGGCTGTTCACCCGAGTCCCCGAGCAGCCACAGCTCCCCATCGGCCACATCGGGCCGCAGGACCGCCTCGTCGAGCGGTGCGTCCAGTCGCACCTCCAGCAGCAGCCGGGCGCAGTGGGCGGCCGGGCGACAGACGGAGGTGCGGGGCAAGGAGAGCAGCGAGTGAACGAGTCCGTCGGGCAACGCAGGGTCGGTGTCCAAAAACCCCGGACCGTCCCCGGCGGCACGGGCGCGCAGCAGCACCAGCAGGCGGTCCTCCGAGGGCGCCGGCCGGGTGTCCGGGAACAGCGGACGCGTCCGGGTCCGTACGAACGACACCTCGGCCCGCGCCGACTGGGCCAGCCGCACCACGGTCGCCAGCAGGGCCGGCGCCGTCAGCACGTACAGCAGGGTGTGGCCGGTCGAGGGGGGTCCGTGGGTGGGGAAGGCGGCCAGCAGTTCGACCACCGTCACCTCCGGCCAGGACCGCACCTCCTCGGCGTCCCGGGAGTGTGGGCTGTCCAGCGGCGCGGGCCGCCCGCCGTGCAGCGCGATGACATCGGCGGCGGCCGGGCCGGGCAGCGTCGTCAGCAGCCAGTAGGCCGACCGGTCTCCCGCGCTCGGTCCGGGCTGCCGGTGGCAGGCCCAGTCCGCCGCGCCCGCGCCGTACAGCGAGCCGAGCGCGGCCAGCGTCTGCCCGGCAGAGACGAAACGGCCCGCGCAGCGCCAGCGGACGCCGTCGTGCCGGGGCGGCCCGGCGTATGCCGCGCCGAGGTCCTGATGTGGTCGGCCGCTGCCGACACCCCACGATTCCGACACGGCTCACCCCGAGGCGGTGGGCAGCCAGGCGGTGTCGCCGAGCCGGAGCGCTGCCCACTCCTGCCACCGGGCCAGCACCTCGGGCCGCCCCGCCGCCTGGTCCGGGCGCGCCCGGTAGGCGGCCTCGAACAGCCCGGCGGCCCGGTCGAACCGCTCGATCCGATCGGCCGCGGCCACCCCCCAGTCCAGCAGCCGCAGCCGCTCGGTGTGGGCGGACAGGGTGGGGATCAGCGCCTCGGCCTCCCTGAGCAGGCCGAGCAGGGGGCCGTCGTGGCGCAGCGGACCCTGCGGGGCGGGTTGCGCGAGCCTGCGGTGCAGGGCTACGGCGAGTTTCAGGCGCAGCAGCGGAGCCGGTCCGGTGGCCGGGGCGCGGGCGGCCGTCGCCAGCAGCGAGCCGGCCGCGGTCGGCCGGCCGGCCAGCAGCAGTTCCCAGCCCGCCTCCAGCGGCCTGCCCGCGTCCTGCCAGCAGCGGGCGGCCCGGTCGGGTCGGCCGAGCAGCCGGTAGCAGTCGGCGGCGCGATCCGGGTGGCCGGCCTTGCGGTAGGTCTCGGCCGCGTGTTCCAGGTCTCCCGCGCGGTGGTAGGCGTCCGCCGCGCTCCACCGCCGGCCCAACGCGTCGTAGCAGCGGGCCGCGTCCGCGTGGGCGCCTGCCTCGGCATACGCGCGGGCGGCGCGCAGCAACAGGTCGGCGCGGCGGCTCACTGCGTGCCCCGCTCTGCGTCCTCGGACTCCTGCTCCTCGTCCCGGTAGCCGTCCCCGACGCGTCTGACGGGTGACCAGAGCGAGGCATCCGCCCGGAACGCCGGCTCGACCGGTCGCACCTCCTCGACCTCGGGCCGGCACGCGGCGACCGCGCCGATCTCCGCGCTGATCCGGTCGTGCTCGGCGTCGTGCTCGGCCCCCGCCGCCCGCACACCGCCCGCCCGGCCGGCGTCGATGTCCTCGACCTGGAACAACTCCACCTCCCCGGAGGCGGCGTTGAAACGGAACCGCACCCTGACCCGCATGGCTCACGTCCCCATCTCGAACTCGATGTCGACGCAGCCGTCCGACTCGTCGACCTGCACGTTCCGTGCCCCGTGCTCGCGGGCGTACGCGACCAGCGCCTCCCGGTACGCGGTCGCCAGCACGGCGTTGACCGCCCGCAGCACGTCCTGTCCGAGCTGCTCGACACGGACCCGGTTGGCCGCGTCGAGTTCGTCCCGGACCCGGGCCCGCTCCGCCTCCAGACGGGTCGTGGCATCGGCCGCCGCCGCCTGCCGTACCCGCTCCTCGGCGTCCCGGCGGGCGGCGGCGGAGGCCTCCTGGGCGCGCCTGCGCACGCTGTCCAGGACCGCCCGCGCGTTGCGCTCCGCGTCGCTCTCGGCCCTCTGGCGGGCCTTCTCGCGGGCCTTCTGCTCGGTCCGGCCGAAGTGGCTGTCGTCGAAGTAGCTGCCTTCGCCCTCGCCGTGCGCCACGTCGGAGACGGTGCCGCCGAGGGTCTCGGCCGCGGTCCCCTCGACGTGAGCGGTGTCCGTCAGCCGGGCCCGCACGACGAGGTCGCCGGTGGCCGGACGGTAGGTCACCGAGCCGTCCCGCAGCTCCAGTTCCAGACTGCCGTCGGCAGCCTGCAGCCACTGCGGGTCGCGGGCGAGCGCGCGCTCGAAGATCGCGCGGGTACGGGCGCCGAGGGTGCCCCCGAAGGGATAGGAGATCTCCAGTTCGCTGACGACGGTGTCGCTCATCGCGACCCGCCGCTCCAATTCGACCTGCCAGGCCTCGGCGACCTCACGGGTCGCGGTGACCCTGACGCGGCGCGGATTGCACATGTCCTGTCGGCTCCCCTGTAGCGGGCTTGTCGTCCTGGCCCGCTCTCAACGGGGCAGGAGTTCGAGCGTGTCGGTGATGATGGTGCTCAGCTCGGCGCACGCGGCCTCGTCCCGCGGCCGCCGCCGCTCCAGCTGAAGCCGGAGCACGTTCAGCCCGCGCAGCGTCGCCTCGGTGGCGGCCGCGGTCGGTGCGGAGCCGAGCCGGTGAACCAGCTGCCTTGCCTCCGCGAGCAACTGCCAGGTCGGCCGATCCTGCACGCCGTCCTCCTCCGTGTCCACGACCCCGGCGCACCGACTCACCGTCTCCGCGACGACCGTCTCGTGCACCGGGTCCGACCAGAAATGGCGCAGCGGCCACAGGTCGCGGGGCTCGGCGCGCACGCGTTCGTCGCGCAGCGCTGCCGCAGCGACCAGCCGGGTGCCGCGCACGATCCTGCGGTCCGACAGCGTCACGCCCTGCCCGAGCAGCTCGCGGATCAGCGCCTGGTAGGCCGCGGCGGCCGGGCTCAGATCGACCCGGTCCACCTGACGGCCCAGCCGCCTCAGGGCCTCCTCGGTGAGCCACTGCTGGTCGGCGGCCGGATCGTCGGCGTGCGGGGCGAAGTGTCCCGCCAGCAGCTCCTCCAGACGGGTCCCGGCGACCGGAGCGACGTGCATCCGCAGCAGGAAGCGGTCCGCGAAAGCCAGCAGCGACGCGTCGCGGGGCAGCGCGTTCGCGGCGCCGATCAGGGTGATCAGGGGCAGCTCGACGGGGCCGGGACCGTCGTGGAACAGGCGCTCGTTCATCACCGTCAGCAGGGTGTTGAGGATCGGGCTGCCGGCCTGGAACACCTCGTCCAGGAATACGATCGACGCCTGCGGAAGCATGCCCTCGGTGCGGGTCTCGATCCGGCCCTCACGGAACGCGGCCACGTCCATCGGGCCGAACACCTCCGCGGGCTCGGTGAAACGGGTCAGCAGCCGGACGAACGGCCGTGTGCCAAGCCCGGCCGCGAACCGGGACACCAGGTCGGTCTTGCCGGTGCCGGGCGGCCCGAGCAGCAGGACGTGCTCCTGCGCCACGACGGCGATCTCCAGCAGGTCCAGGGCCTGTCGGCGACCCGTGAAGTGCGACTCGACGCTGCGTCCCAGGGCACGCAGCGTACGGATGGCCTTGAGGTCCTCGGCGCTCCAGCCGGGCGCCGCCCGGCCCGCCCCGCTCGTCGTGGGTGCCGTCACTGCTGCGCCTTGCGCTGTCGCCGCTCGTGCTGCAGGAGCCCCACCAGCCGGCCCATCTGCAGGGCGTCGGGCGAAACGCCGTGCAGATGTTCCTCGACCGAGGCGTCCCGCATGAGGGAACGCAGTTCGTCGCCGTTCCAGGCGGCGGTCGCGTCGCTGATCAGTTCCAACAGTTCGTCCTCCAGACGTACGCCGTACCGCCCGGCGTGGTGGCGCAGGATCTGTCGCCGGGCTGGTAGGTCGGGCAGGTCGATGTGGATGCTGCGGAAGCGGCTGGGGCGCAGCAGCGCGGGGTCGATGATGTCGATGCGGTTGGTCGTGCCGATGACCAGCATCTGCACGTCGGGGCGGAACCCGTCCATCTCGGTGAGGATCTGCGCCACGACGCTGTTGCCGACCCGCGCACCGCCGTCCTGGCGGGTGGTGCGCTCGGAGGCGATGGCGTCGAACTCGTCGAAGACGATGACCGAGGGGGCGCTGCGCCGGCCGTTGGCGAACACCTCGCGCACCGTCCGCTCGCTCTCGCCGACGTACATGTTCAGCACCTCGGGGCCGGAGATCACCTGGATGGTCGCCTCCATGACGTTGGCGATCGCCTTGGCGAAGAGCGTCTTTCCGGTGCCCGGCTCGCCGTGCAGGATGAAGCCGCGGGGCACCAGTTCGCCGCGCACCCCCTCCAGCGACTCCGGCAGCGCGCGGACCCCGGTGATGATGGACAGGGCCTGGGTGATCTCCTTCTTGACGTCCTCGTAGCCGCCGATGTCGTCGAGGGTGACGTCGGGCACGTCGAAGCTGGTGGACTGCCGCGCCTTGAAGGAGCGAAGGGTGGCGCGCAGGTCCTTGACGGTGGGGCGCCGGTCGTCCGGCGCCCGGTCCGTGTGCACCCGGTGGGCGTACCGCATGGCCTGGCGCAGCCGGACCGGGTTGAGGCCGGCCACGTGCTTGTGGAACTCCCGCGGCCTGAAGCCCTGGAAGCAGGCCGCCTCCTGGGCAGTCACCAGCGCGGTCCCCAGCGGGATGCGGGGCCGGCCGGGCTCGTGCCGGTCCGGCACCGTGGGCGGCACACCCGTGATGGAGACCCGGACGCTGAACCGCTCGGCGAGCACGTGCGGCAGCGGCAGCGAGGTGTCCGCGAACGCGAGCACCGGCCGGTCCGGGTACTCGTACAGCAGTTCCACGAGCTCCCTGGCCTCGGCGTGCCGGCCCAGGTCCTCCCCGCCGCACAGCAGGTCGAGGTGCGGCAGGACGACGACATCGCGGTCCTTCAGGCGCGCCAGGTGCTCGCGCAACTGCGACAGCCGGCGCTGCCGGGAGCCCTGGTCCGCGTCGTCCTCCAGGCCGCTCGCCAGGGCGGCCGCCGCGTCGGCCGCCGCCTGCTCGGGCGTGGTCCGGCCGACCGCGGCGGCGGCCATGTCCCGTGGCCCGTCCAGCAGCACCGGCTGCAGCAGGGCGAGCGTGGTCATCTGCGGCCAGAGGTGCCCGACGACGAGCTTCTCGGTGACGACCAGGACGGGCAGGTTGGCCCGGAGCAGGGACGCCACCTCCTCGATGTGCTCCCAGTACGCCAGATGCACTGCCTGACTGTCCGCCAGCTGTTCCGGATGTGCTGTCTCCTGGTGCCGGGGCGGTTCCCCGGCCGCGGGCTCGGCTGCCGCCGGGCACGCCACCACGGGCTCCACCGCGAACCGGTTCCACGGCAGGCCCAGCAGCGGCTCCGCCACCGGGTCGAGGAGCACGCAGGCACCTGAGGCGAGCACATCGCGCAGCGGCATCGTCGGTGGCGTCGCCAGCAGGTCGGCGCGTGCCTCGACGGAACGCACCAGCACCCGCAGCCGATGGGGGACTTCGCTCATCGGGCCGCCAATCCGCGCAGCCCGGCCCGGGCCCGCACACTCCGGTGCAGTCGGCACAGCCGAAGCGCGTCGTCGTAGTCCCGCAGCAGGGCCCGGGCACGCACCTCCGCGCCGTGCCGATGGGTCAGCACGGCCAGCGGACGCCACCAGTCGGCGAACGCCTCCGCCTCGTCCAGCTCCCGGCCCAACTCGGTGTTCCGTTCGCCGGGCCCGGGCGGCAGCGGGCCGGCGGCCGCGAGTACGGAGGCCGCGTGTGCGGTGCGGCGGCGCAGTACCGGCCGGTGGTGCAACAGCGCCGTCTCGTAGACGTCGTAGACCCACTGCCGGTCCTCGGGGGTGAACCTCCGGCGGCTGAACAGCCCGGCACGCCGCAGCGCGGCCCGCGGGCCGGCGGGGGGTTCGGCGAGGGCGGTGGTGACGGTGGTACGGCCCTCGGGGTGGGCGAGCAGCAGTTCCAGCGATTGTTCCTCCGCCGCCTCGGCGCCGGGCGCGGCGGCGGGGCTCAGCAGCAGACCGGTCAACGGCGAGTGTCGCAGCAGCTCCGCTCCGAGACGCTCGCCGGGCGCGAGCACCGGGCCGCCGGCCCACAGCGTCCGCCGGACCAGTCCGTGCCGGGCCAGCAGATCCCGTGCCGAGGCCGGCGGGGACACCGCATCCAGCGGGAGGCCGGCCGCCTCCGGGCAGTGGCGCAGGGCCACGGCGGTGGCCAGCAGCAGCGCGCCGAGCCCTGCCGGCCGGGGGTCGCCGAGCGGCGGGTCGGACAGCCGCAGCCGGGCGGCCGTGACGGACGCCAGCCGCTCCACCGCCGTGGCCGCGTCGCCGTCGTCGCACGGCGGCACGGAGTCCAGGGGCGGGGAGGTGTCAGAGGCGGCCCAGTGAAGGACGGGTAAGACGGTACGGCGCAGTGTCGTCATCTCGGCTCCACAGGGGGCACGCTTCCATCGAGGTCTCGGTCCGGCTGTAGCAGCGCACGACGCGCCGGCCGCCCGAGATGTTGATCAGGGCGGCGACCTGCCAGGGACGGCGGAAGGTGGCCCGGTGCAGTTCGACGTCGGTGGGGGACAGGCCCATGCCCCCGGCGGCCGAGAAGAGGTGGGTGTGGTACCAGCCGACCAGTTGGTCGTCGGGGTGGCGCTCCTCCATGACCCGGCTCATGGCGCGGAACGAGTCCCCGGTGAAGGTGAAGTGCATCTGCGAGGCCCCGGAGTGCTCGGCCGGCAGCACCTGTTCGACGATCACCACGTGGCCGTCGGCCCCGTCCGGCCTGCGGTACACCTTGCCCAGCAGGAAGCCGCCCTCCTCGATCTCGTCCGAGAGGGGCAGGTCGCGCTCCAGGAGCCGTTCGACATGCGGAGGCAGCAGCACGGTCACCGGGCGCACCTCCAGATCGCGGGGCAGCGCCGCGCCGTGCGTGTCGGCGGAGCCGATGCGTGGCACCTCCGGCTCCTCCGCGCGGCGCACCCCGAAGGAGAGCCGTGCGGAGCGGGTGACGTCGACATCCGTGGTGCCCGTCACGATCGGCGGCAGTCGGAAGGGGTCGCGGTCGGCGAGCCGGCGGGGGCGCCGGACGGCGGGGCCGAAGCCGGTGTCGCGGTCGAAGCCGGCGCGGCGGGCGTCGTCATGGCGTTGCGGCAACTCGCGCAGCAGGGCCGAGTCGACGCGGAACGACCAGCGCGGCTGCCCGGGGTCGAGGGTGCGGCCCACGGCGGCCAGCATCGGTCCGAGCAGCCCGGTCACCGTGTGCCGCCGCTTGTAGACCACCGCGTCCCCGACGTGCGCCAGGACCGTCACGTGGCCGAAGTCGGGGCGCAGGTTGATCACTTCGGGCGGTCCCTCGTACAGCTGGCGCCCCGCGAACTGGTGGAAGACCAGCACGAAACCGAAGCCGGGGTCCTCCGCGTACTCGCCCACCTCGCAGGCGAGGACCGCGTCCAGCAGGGGCACCAGGGGAAGCCGGCGGGTGACGTGCGTGGCGTCGCCCCGGTACAGCTCGACCTCGGGTTCGCTGTCCATCTCCAGGCCCACGCCCGGCCATCCGCGCGCACCGGCGTCAGGTGTCATCGCCGACCACGCGCGCCTTGCGGAGCCGCAGGACCTTCACCCGCGGGCTCGAATCGTCGCCGTCCGGGTTCTCCTGTGGCGGTGCCGCCGGAACGCCACCGATCGCCCTGATCATCGCCTCCCCCTTCTCCGAGGCGGCCCACCGCGCCGCGCGCGCGTTGAACCACCCCTCACCGCCCTCATTGTGGTGGCGGACCTCATAGGTCTGGTAGGCCGCGATGTCGACCAGCATCTGGCAGAGCCTGCCGAAGTCCATCGTCGGCCGGTACGCCCGCTGCAACGGTCCCAGACACACCAGTCCGTCGGGGGCGTCCTCCGGAAATCCGGTGGGTCGCTCGGGCCCCAGGATGTTCGGGTGGAACACCGGGGACCTCCAGACCGCGAAGGGCGCCGCATAGGGGAACTCCGGACCGAGCCAGATGGTCACGCTGTGCTCGTTCTGCGGCATCGGGGGCGAACCGGGGGGCGCGTCCGCGGGCGGGGGGCGGAAACCGGGCGCGTCGAAGGAGATGTCGTAGCGGGTGGGGAACTCGGGGTCGTCCATGCCGTCGATACGGAAGCTGTCCCTGTGCCGTTCGGCGTACTGCCGGATCTCCCGGCGCACCCGCAGGATCGCCCGGGTCCGCGCGTGCGGCGCGCCCGCACCCGCCGTGCTCTCGGGGAAGACGTGCAGGGTGTCGCCGTCGCGCACCCCTGAGTCGTACAGCGTCCGGGACAGGTCGGGCAGCCGCTGGAAGCTGCCGTCGGGCAGCACCCGGTCGACGACGGTACGGCGCCGCTGCCTCACCCGGTCGCGCAGCTCGTCCCCTCCGTAACCGAGGACGGCGGCGGCGATGTCGTGGCCGGTGGTGGTGGAGGGGACGTTGTCGAAGACGAGGGGCTGCTGGTCGGGGCCCTGGGCGTGCAGTTGCTGGAACAGGTACGGGCGGTGCCTGTGGACCTGCTGCTGGATCTCCAGGTCCCCCGGGGCGCCGACCTGGCGCAGCAGGTTCTCCAGTGCCCCGACCTCCTGGGCGGACAACGACTGGGACAGCAGCATCGCGACCTGGCCGACGGGAGCGCCGGCGCCGGAGCTGACGTAGAGCAGCTCCGCGGAGCGGTCGGTGCGTTGGACCGCTTGGATGAACTCCACGTGGTGACTGGCCGCGATGAACACCAGGACGTGGTGGTTGGCCGACGGCGAGGGCTCGTGCCGTCCCTCGTGCCCCGGTGCCGCGGGGCTCTCCTGAGGATGCTGCCGCCCGGAGTGCGGGGGTGGCGGAGCCGGCTGCCCGTTGCCGAAGGGAACGCCGTGGTCCACCGGGGGCGGAGGCGGTGCGACCTGGGTGCCCGGGTAGTACGGGGGGCTGGGCCAGGCGCCCGGGGCGGGAGCCGGCTGAGGGTACGCGGGCGGCGACACCGGGGGCACTGCGTAGGGCCCGTAGCCGTAGCCCGGGTGTGCCGGTCCCTGGGGAGGGATGCCGTGGGGTCTCGCGGCCGCTCGCTCGCCGAGTTCGGTGCGCAGGACGCGCTGCAGCACCTCGTTGCCCGGGAACTGCGGAGCGATGTGCCACAGCAGCCTGAACTCTCCGTCGGTCACGACGCCCGCCGAGAGCAACTGCCGCAGCTGGGCCCAGAACTGCTGCGGGCTGACGTTGAAGTTCAGCCGGTCCATGGGAAAGTGGATCGCCTGCAGGTTGATCTCGGCCTCGTGCAGGCTCAGCACGCGCGCCAGCGTCTGGTACAGCTCGTCCTTCAGCTCGTCTCTCATGGGTTCGCCCCGTCCCCGCCCAGTTCCAGATACCGCATTCCGCTTCCGTCGCGCCGCGTCACCACCAGCACCTCCCCGGGTGCCACCCCGACCTCCCGCAGGGTGGCCCCCACCGGTGCGTCGCGCAGCCGGAACGCCGCCGAAGGAGCGTCCGGGGGCGCACCGGCCGACCGGAAACCCGCCCAGCCGAGCGGCTCCTCGTCGTCCTCCGCGTGCCGGAGCAGTTCCCGTACCCGGGCCCCGGTGTCCAGGGGGAGCCGCCGTACGGTGCCGGGGTCGATGCGTTCGTGCAGCGGGCAGTTTCCGGCCGCGGTGTCCATCGAGCCCGCGGCGGCCACGGGCACGGTGGAGCCGTAGGTGTCGATCCGCAGCGGCCAGGGCTCCACCGGCAGTGCGAGCAGCAGCCGTACGGCGTGACCGGCCAGCCAGGAGCCGACCAGGAACGCCACCGGCGCGGTCGCGCCGACGGGCAGTCCCGCGTGGGTCGGCGCGGCGCACGACCAGGGGCTGTCCGCCACCGCCAGCTCGGCCGGCGGTGTCCCGCAGGCCCAGCAGCGACCGCCGGGCGGGAAGTAGGCGACCTGGCCACCCCAGTCGTGGGTGCCGCCGTCGAGCATGCCGACGCCGACCAGGTTGCAGCGGGCGGCCAGTTCGATGCGGGCGGCCCGGCTGTCGAGGCAACTGACGACCAGGGAGGCGGCCCGCAGCTCGGCCAGGCCCACACCGGACACGAGCGGGGCCGGGCGGGCCTCGGCCCGGATGCCGGGGGCCAGGCGGGCGAGCGCCGCCGCAGCGGTCCGTGCTTTGGAACGACCGATGTCGTCGGTGCCGAAGAGCGGGCAGCGGCTGAGGTTGCTGGGATCCACCACGTCCGGGTCGCACAGCAGCAGTCGGCCGACGCCGGCCAGGGCGAGGGACTGGCAGACGACGTTGCCGAGCGCTCCCACGCCCATCACGGCCACGGTCGCCGAGCCGAGCCGGTCCTGGTCCCAGCCGGGGACGAGGGCGTGGCGGGTGTAGCGGCCGGGGAGGTCCCGGGGGCCGCCGGCCGGACTCCCGTCGTCCGCCCGGAGGACGGGCTTCGCAGCCGTGGCGCAGCGGTCGGCGGATGCCACCGGCGCGTGCACCGGGGGTCCCCCCGACCCAGGGCCGGCGCAGGGAGTGGGACCACAGGGCCTTGCGGCGGAGGTGTCGGTCATCAGCCGCTGCCGCCTCCTACACACGGAACGGTGGAGTTGTGGGCCCGCCAGTTGTCGTAGCAGAGGTTGCCCCGCTCCGGGTCGCGGTGGATCGCACCGAGGCAGCCTGGCCTGTCGGGGGAGCATGTGCAGTGGATGACGAGATCGCCGGGGCGCAGCGTCATGTCGCAGGCCCAGCAGCGGAACCGGATGGGCGGCCCACCGCCGGGGTTCGCGTACACGGTGAGCAGTTCGTCGCCCGGAGCCAGCCGTCTGGGGCTCATGTCGCGCGAGGGCGGATTGGTCTCGTCCAGCCCGCGGTGGAAGTCGGCGGCCAGCCGAGCCGTGTGCGGGTCCGGGGCCCCGCCCTCGCCGCAGCCCAGCAGCCTGCGCCGGTGCCGCAGGGTGAACGAGCCGGTCGCGGCGTCCCGGCCCACCGTCACCTCCTCGCCGGGCCGGAAGGTGTGGTGGCACGCGCTGCAGATCTGCCCGGCCCGGCCCAGCTGGTCCAGCAGCCGTTCCGTCACCACCGTCGTCCCGGTCGCCGGCCCGCCGGCCTCCGTGGTCTCGTCGGCCTCGCTCAGGCCGCCCGCCAGGCCCAGTTCGAAGTCGGCAGCCACTGCGCTGCGCACGCGGTCGGCCTTGGCGGCGCGGGCGTCGAACTCCCTCTGGTGTGCCGCCCAGTCGAATCCGCTCAGGTCTCCGATCGCCCAGCCGCCCGGGTCCGGGTCGTCCGCGGATGCGCTCACGCGGTCTCCTTCCCGGCCCCGGCCCGCCGGTCGCCCGGCACGAGCCTCAGCCCCTGCGCGTCCCCGGCGGTGACCGTGACCTGCGCCTTGCCGAGCTCGAAGGCGGCCGGGACCTCGCTGCCCCGGCGCAGAGCCTCGTAGAAGCCCCGGCTGAAGGCGCGCGCGTCGCGGTCGCGCAACCGGGACGTGGCCCCGATCGACAGGTCCGCGCACTGTCCGAAGTCCTCCAGATCTCGCCCGAGGTGACAGCTCGTCAGTACCAGGCAGTGCACCCCGCCGACGGCTGCGAGCGCATCGGCCAGCCAGGGGGTCCGCACCGGTGCCATGCCCCCGCCGGGGCCCTCCATCAGCAGATGTCCGTTGGGCGAGCCGTGCCCGGCGAAGTGCAGGATGTCGGGCCGGGCCGTGTCCAGGGCCGACACCACGTCGGTGTTGCGGGCGGCGGCCCGCAGCGTCAGTTCGATCCGTCGGCTGCCGGGGACGGCGACCGCGTCCTGGACCGTGTCGAACTCCTCGCCCAGCGCCAGCGGTTGCTCGGTGCGCGGGCCCGACATCAGGAACAGCGCCCGGGCCGGGTCGGGCAGCCCGGCGCCGACGGCCGGGGCGGGCCCGCGGGGTGCGGCGAGGAACTCCGCCAGGCGGGGCGCGCCCGGGTACTCGGCGACGACGGCGTCGAGCAGTTCCTCCAGGGTGAAGGGGAACGCGCCGTGCTCCGCGAGCCGGCAGATCCGGAACCAGCGAACGACGGGCGACGCGTGGTAGTCGACCCGGGAGAGGGTGCCACCGAGGCCTTCCAGCAGCATGCCGGTTTCGTCGAGGCCCAGGTACAGATCCGCCAGGACCTGGACGATCCCCTCCCGTTGCAGCCGAGCAGCCGTGAGCTTCTCCACGTGGCCCCCCTCGGATCAGCGTGACGGCGCCGGACTCCACCCGCACTGTGGCGCGGGCCGGTCCGGCGGGAACAGCTTGGCACATCACCACATCCGATGTGACGGAACCCGCTTCATGGAACCGGCTTCCGGGAACCTGCGCAAAGCCCCGTTCCGGGTGGAGCGGAATGTGGTAAACCTCTGCCCCTGTGTGTATTGCGAGCGCGCCGGCTTGGGGGGAGGTCGCGGCTCTTGAGCGAGGAGTTCCGCGGAGAGAGGCCCGCTGGGCCACGGGGGCAGCGGGTGCCGTTCCGCATCACCCGGGAGACCGGGAAGAACGCCCATTTCATCTGTGACGGCTGGGACATGACGCGGTACCGCCGTGACCTGACTGGCCATCAGCTCATGGTCAAGTCGGGCCGTGCCGGCGCCGACACCACAGGTCTGCACCGGGAGTTCGACAACACGGCGGACGTGGTCCGGCTGCTCGGCCGCGACCACGTGCCCCGCCAGCTCGCCCATGTGCTCGCCCGGGACGACTCCGGTCCCACCGGCCCCCGGCTGCTGCTGGACTGGCGCGGACGCAGGATCGCCGACTGGACCTCGCCCGACCCGCTGCACAGCAAGCTGCACGGCGCGGTCCGTGACCTGTTCGCCGCTGTCTCGACGCTTCACCACTGCGGCCTGGTGCACGGCCGGCTCGACCTGGAGCACCTGTGGTGGGACGGCGACGGCCTGCAGCTCTCGGGCCTCGACACGGCCGTACGGCGCGGCGAGACGCTGCCCGCACGCCCGCGCACCGTCTGGGACCCGCCGGACTTCGGGCACGGCCGCGTCGCGGACGAGCAGGACGACGTGCACAGCGCCGCACTCCTCGCCTTCTGGATGGCCACCGGCGAGACCTTCCCGCAGGGCACCACACGCGGTCAGCTGCGGGACCTGGTGGACCCGCACGAAGCGTGGATCCGCGACCTGATGCTGCGGATCTTCTCGGACACCGGCCCGGCCCAGGACCCGCCCAGACTGCCCGCCGCGGCCGAGGTCAGAGAGTGGCTCGACCCCCAACCGCTGCGTGGTCAAAGGCTGCTGCTGCAGCGCCGGGACCAGGAACTCGAGCGGCAGTTACGGGACGCCCGCAAGGACTTCGCCCAACTCCGCGATCGCCAGCGGGTGTTGCGGGAACAGCGGCGCCGGCGCGAGCGGCAGGCCGAGGGAGAGCGGGCCGAACGTCCGCGGGCGGCTGCGGCGGCAGCCGCCCGCACCGCCGAGGACGCGGCCGGCCCGCCGTCCGCATCGCACCCGGCGCCGAGCCCCCGGACCCGGGGCATACGCGGCCTGTTGAACCTGCTCATCGGCCAGACGCACGAGCCGGTCGTCCCCCCGCCGCCGCGACCGCCCACAGCGCCCGCGAGCGGGCGACCGCGCCGACAGCCCCGACGCGTCGAGTGCCCGGTCTGCCTGAACGACCTCGACTGGGACAGCCTGCCCCGCGGCGAGTACGACAAGCTGCACCTGCCCGCCACGCGCCAGGACCCCGAGGAGGAGCGGCGGCGGCCGGCCGCGGAGGCGGGCGAACGCGCCCGGACGGCCCAGGAGGCCCGCTCTTTCCGCACCTGCCCCGGCAACGACCACATCACCCCGCATGCCATCCCCGAGCGCTACCCGTCCTACGGCACGCCGGTCCGCATCGGGCTCATCGGGGCCACCGCCACCGGCAAGTCCCATCTGCTCGCCGCGATGATCCACCAGGTGATGGACGCCGGGGTGGCCCACCAGTACGGCCTGGAGGTGCAGCCCCTGGATCTGCGCCAGTACAACGAGTACCGGGCCGCGACCGTCGACCGGCTGATGAAGGAGCGCCGGGAGCTGGCGGTCACCTCCGAGACGGCCTCGGTGGACTTCGCGGTCGGGCTCATCGTCACCGACCTGACCTCCGGCCGCCGTCACACGGTCGTCTTCTTCGACATCGCCGGCGAGCGGCTGCAGCGGTCCGGCCCCGAGGTCGACTTCCTCGGCGGCCTCAACGCCCTGCTGTGCGTGGTCGACCCCAGGGCCGTACCGGGACTGCGCCGGCTCGGCAGGCCCGGCTCCGGACAGGGCGAGGACCGGGCGGTGGCGGCCGTACGCACCCGGCTCAAGGCGCAGAAGAGCCCCACCGACGGGCACCTGCTGCCGCTGCCGTGCGCGCTGGTGGTCACCAAGTCGGACCTCCTGCGGCACCTGCGGCTGGCCGAGGCCGAGCCCTGGCTGCCCGGCGGAACCGAATCCGACGCCGATCTGACCGGCGTGGAGCGGGAGAGCGAGGACGTGTACGCGATGCTGTGGGCCCGCGGCGGCCGACGTGCCCTGGACCTGGTCCGCGAGTGTGAGGACGCCACCCTGCACCTCGCCTCCGCCACCGGCACCTACTCGGAGCCGGACGAGAACGACGAACCCCGCTTCGGCGACGGCTTCGGCCAGCACCGGGTGCTGGCCCCGCTGCTGTCCCTGCTGGTGATGAAGGGGGTGCTGACCGGGCCGGCCGCCCGGCTCGGCGGGCACCGGGACGACCCGGCGCTGGAGGGCACATGAGCCTGGCCCCCGGCGACCCGAGGAGCTATGCCGACCTCACCGTCTACCGCTGGTCGCAGCTGTCGCTGACCGGCGGCGACGGCGTGGGTCCGGTGGCCACGTCACTGGGCCGTGAGGACCTGGTCCGCTGGGACGCCCGGCTGACCCGGCTGGTCTGGGCCGCACAGGGCAGCATCCTGCCGGGCCACATGTATCTGACCTACGGCGACGAGGCGGCCGTCCTGCGCAAGCTCTCCGTGCGGGACGCCAACGGCCGCAGCGGATCGACCCTCACCTACGTGCTCACCGGGCCGGCCGACGACCTCGACCTCCGGCTGGCGCTGACTCTGTGCCGCAGTGCCTGGAACTGGTTGCCGCCGGGCGGAGCCGAGGGCACCCAGGAACGGCTGCCGCCGGTTCCGCTGGACCGACTGCGGCCCCACCTGGCGGACGAGGCGGCCGAGTTGGACCGCATGGCGGCCGAGGTGCCGGACTCGCTGCTGGCCCCGGTGGCCGCCGCCGTCCTGGACGGCCCCGCACGACCCCTCACGGTCGTCGGGTCTCCGGTCCCGGGGGAGGTGGTGATCCAGGCGCTCAGCGGCTGGCTGGGCCTGCTGACCGCGGGTGACTGGACGTTCGCGACCCGGGAGGAGAGCGACGCGGGCACGGGCCTGCCCCGGTTCGTGTTCCTGGAGCGCGAGCGTGACACACCGCACCTGGGAAGCGGACGGCAGGTGGTGCGGGCCGGCGCGACCGGCGAGGAGGCCGACCTCGCGACGGCCCGGGGGCTGCTGCGGCAGTACCGCCGACGCGGCTCCCGGGGCATCGACCGGCTGCGGCCCGAGCGGCCCCTGAGCACCGCGGAGGCGGTCCGGGCCTGGCGGGAGCGGACCTGCTCGCCGTCCGGGATGGTCGTGGACGTCGCCGGGATGCTGCAGGACGCCGCGCACGGTGTGCTCGAACCCGACGAGAAGGCGTTCCTGCGGGCCCGCTCGAGCGTCGCCCAGGTGGAGCTCCAGCTGCGCCGGACGAAGCCGGAGGAGCTCACGGCCCTGCTGCGGGAGTGGTCCGCACGCCGGCAGGACCTCGGTGACCTGACGGCCGTCCGGGACCTGCTGCACACCGAGGCGCTGCGCCGCGTTCTGCGTGCCGAGACCGACCCGGGCGCCCTCACGGCCGCGGAGACGGAGCCGGGCCTGGCACCCGCGTTGAAGGCCGCCCGGCCGGAGCCGGCCCTGGTCCGGGAGCGCCTCCACGCGGAGATCGAACTCGCCCGGCGCCGGGCGCTGCCCGTCGACGTGCTGAGCGTCCTGCTGGTGGCGCACGGCGCGGGACTGCCCACCGGCGACCTGGTGACCGCACAGCGCGGGCTGACCCGCTCCGACACGCCCGTGCACGTCCTGCTGGCACAGGTCGACCGCGTCGCCACGGCCCACGTGACGCTCGCCCGGGAGCTGCTGAAGCTCTGCGTCCACCAGCGTACGCGCCGAGACCGGCGGCCCCCGATCGCGCAGGTGCTCGCCGACCGCCGCTTCCTGGTCCGGGCCGTGGAGGCCATGGCGGAGGGGCAGCCGCACCTGGCCGTCCAGTACTTCAAGTGGCTTGTGCACTGCCTGACCTGTGGTGAGTCCGTCACGCGCAGGGACGTGCACGAGGTACTGCACATGGCCGGGTCCGGCCTGCCGGACCAGACGCTGGCCGCCCTGCTGAAGGCCCTCGGGGAGCTGGGCAACAGGTATGCCGTGCAGACGGTCACCGAGATCGCGAGCAACGAGTTCTTCCGGCGGAACCTGAGCCCACGCCTCCCACCCCAGTACCCCGCGGAACTCTCCGCACCCCCGCGCCGGGAGACCGACGAACCCGGCGCCCGCCCCAGGTGAGAAAGGCGCACGGTGACCGCCAAGAGCAGCAACACGCCCCGTCCGGGGCCGTCCCAGTCCCCCGACCGGCCGCAGGCCACCCCCGAACTCGGCCGCGCGGCGCAGGAACTGAGGCGACTGGCTCGCCAGTCCCCCAGCGGGACCGGGCGTGAGGTGCTGGGCCGGGTGGCCGCCGAGGCGGCCCAGGGCGGCCGGGCGCTGATCGGCCTCGACCTGCTCCGGGTCTATCCGCCGCACCTGCTGGTGCCGGACGCGCCGATGCCCCGGCAGCAGGCCCTGGGCTGGCTGGCGGTCGTACGGGACGTCCTGGTCTTCACACCGATCCTGCTGACCTGGCTCTCCCTCGGCTCGGCGCTGGCGAAGTACCACGACGGCGCCGACTTTCTGCGGCTGTGGGCGGACGACTACGGCAACGCGGCCGTGGTGGGGGTCGTGGGGCTGATCAGCCTGGTGATCGCCATCACCCTCGGACTTCACGCGCTGCGCCTGCAGGGAGGGCGGTCCGCCTCGCGCGCGGCGGTACGCAGGGCGGTGGGCGAACAACTGGCAGTGATCACGCTGGAGTTGTCGGTGTCCGCGTCACAGCAGGCGGCGGCCGTGCCCAGCGGGCAGCTCGTACGGGCGGCCACGGAGATCACCGGGGCCACCGACCGGCTCACCCGGATCCTCGGCGACGCCACGGAGCGGCTTGCCCAGATCTTCGACCCCGGTCCGGAAGCCGGTTTCACCAAGGCTCTGCGGGGTTGGACGGCGTCCGCCGACGCGCTCCAGAAAATGGGCGAGTCGCTGACGGTTCCGCACCAGCTCATCAAGGACTTCGCCGCGATGCGCGAGACGCTGCGCAAGGACGAGGAGGCCACCCGGCGCTCGCTGACGGAACTGCTCGGCGAGCTGAACGAGGCGACGGAGACCTCCCGGGTCTCCGACCAGGCGCATGTCCGGGTGGCCGAGGTGGTGCTGGAGGGGACCCGGCAGGTGCGGGAGGCCATGGAGCGGTTCGTCGGACGCACCCAGCTGCTCGACATGTACATGGAAGCGATGATGCGCACCCTGGACCGCCTCGACCAGAGCTGGGCCGACGCGCCCCCGACGAGCCCCGCCACGGGACCCGCCGAGTTCTACGACCCGATGCGCGACGACGGATTCGCGCGGCTGCTCGGCGACGACGACAACGGGCCCGAGCCGGCCGCCGACCGGGACCGTGCCGCGACCGGGGAACCGGGCCACGCCGCCGTCCGGCCTCCCGGCGACGGACCCGACATCAGGACGAACCCGTACGACGACGATCTCCGGCCGGCCGCCCAGGACGACGACGGCCCGGACACGGACGACTGGTACGACGACGGAGGACGCCGGTGAGCACCGGGCCCGGAACCGTGGAAACGGAGGCGTTCGAGGACGAGGAATGGCCCCCGGCCGACGGCTCCCACCACGCCGAACGCGCTCCGATAGCACCGCGCCACCTCGCCGGCTGGCTCTTCGCCGACCTCTTCCTGGTGCTGTTCGTGCTCGTGCTCGGCTTGCTGCCGGAGCACCCCGAGGGCGCGACACCGGCCGGCCCCGCCGGCGCTTCCCCGGCGAGCAGCGGCAAGCACGGCGGCGGCAGGAAGGAAACCGAGGTCGGGGGCATCGATCCCCACTACCACCAGGTCGCGATCCGGCTGTCCTCCGGTGCCACCGCGGAGGCGGGGCTGCGCAAGGGGCTCACCGCGGCCGACGCCGTCAAGGTCACGGACGCGGTGGCCCGGGAGGTGGCCAGGAGCGGCCGCGGTCGCAGGATCGGCATGCTGCTCACGTTCGGTGGCGCCCCCCAGTTCGAGGAGAACGCCCGTACCTTGGCCGGACAGACCAACGCTGCATTGATGGCGCGCAAGCCCCAGCTCTTCTGCGGCAGGAATGTCGGGACCCGCAAGTTCTGGGACGGGGACCCCTTTTCGGACCACCACCACAGCCGGCCCGACGACGCGGTACGCGTCGAGATCTACTACACCAACTCCTGTGACAAGCGATGACAGCCCCACAGCAAGCGGACGGGAGCACCCGCATGGACCCCGAAGAGAAGCCGGAAACCGGCAGCATCCGAATCACCGCCGACAACGAGGTCGAACGATTCGACGGTGCGGACTGGCAGCCGTACACACAGCTCCCCGACGACGGCGACGAGAGCCTCTTCCGGGGCGACGCGTCCGGAGAGCAGGAGCGGGCATGAGCGGATCCCCGCCTTCCGCAGAGCCGTCGGAGCCCGTCACCGCCGACCAGCCGCTCGTCCCCGCCGCCCGGGCCGCCGTCGCCGACATGCGGGCCACCGCCCGCTGGTCCATCGCGACCACCGGAGCCGTCGGCGGAGTGATCCTCGGGGGCTTTCCCCTGACGGCGGTCGGGAAGCTCCACGGCGGCGGCGACATCGCGCTCGCCGCATGCGGTCTGGTGCTGGGCATGGTCGGCGTGTGCTGGGCCGTGTGGTCCACGGGCGAGGTGCTGACGCCACGTTTCACCACACTCCGGTCGCTGGCGGAGCCCGGCCTCGGCACTCTGCGCGTGGAGATGGAGGCGGCCCCGACGGCCTTCTTCGGGCCGTTCGGCCCGGCGGCGGCCGACCTGGAGGAGGCCTGCCGCACCCACACCACGATGGTGGTCCGGCTCGCCGCGCTGCACGACCGGGAGACCGACGAGGCGCGCCGCGCCGGACTCGCCCGTGCCCTCGCGGACGCGCGCGTCAACGCGGCGCGGGCGACCGCACGCCGGCGGGCCCTGCTGGAGCTGATCCACGCCTGGCAGGTGCGTCGGGCGCTGCGTCGCGCCCGGATCCACACCCTGCTCGGAGCCATCGTCGTCGTGGCGGGAGCGATCATGTTCCTGGTGGCGACGGGCGGTGGCAAGTGAAGACCGGGACGGTTGCCGGGCGTTCCTGAAGCGGTGCCGTCCTCGGCCGCGGGCCGGCGCCGGCACCACACGGACCGCCGACTTTCACACAGGCGCCATCGCACCCTTCCCTGACGTTTGCTGCTCTTGGAACACTCGCTCCGCGCAGATTCCGTCAGTCGAACGGCATCACGTACGTCAGGACGAGAGGACCCTCAGACCCATGCCCGAAGTCAACCGGCGCCGCTTCCTCCAACTCGCGGGAGCCACCACGGCGTTCACCGCGCTGTCCAACAGCATCCAGCGCGCCGCCGCGCTGCCCGCGCACCACCGCACCGGGACGGTCCAGGACGTCGAGCACATCGTCGTCCTCATGCAGGAGAATCGATCCTTCGACCACTACTTCGGCACGCTCCGAGGCGTCCGCGGCTTCGGCGACCCCCGGTCCGTCTCGCAGAACGGCAGGTCCGTCTGGAACCAGTCCGACGGCACCAAGGACATCCTGCCCTTCCACCCCGACGCCGACGACCTGGGTCTGGCCTTCATCCAGGACCTGCCGCACGGCTGGCAGGACACGCACGCCGCCTTCAACGGGGGCACGTACGACAAGTGGGTGCCGGCCAAGGGCACCACCACCATGGCGTACCTGACCCGCAAGGACATACCGTTCCACTACGCGCTCGCCGACGCCTTCACCATCTGTGACGCCTACCACTGCTCGTTCATGGGCTCCACCGACCCGAACCGCTACTACATGTGGACCGGGTACGTCGGCAACGACGGCCAGGGCGGCGGCCCGGTCCTCGGCAACGACGAGAAGGGCTACGGCTGGACGACGTACCCCGAGCGCCTGGAGAAGGCCGGGGTCTCCTGGAAGATCTACCAGGACGTCGGCGACGGTCTGGACGCAGCGGGCGGCTGGGGCTGGATCGAGGACGCCTACCGCGGCAACTACGGCGACAACTCCCTGCTGTACTTCGACCGGTACCGTGACGCCGAGCCGGGCGACCCGCTGTACGACAAGGCCCGCACCGGCACCGACGCCCGCAGGGGCGAGGGCTTCTTCGACCGGTTGAAGGCCGACGTGAAGGCCGGCAAGCTGCCGCAGGTCTCCTGGATCGTCGCCCCCGAGGCCTTCACCGAGCACCCCAACTGGCCCGCCAACTACGGCGCCTGGTACGTCTCCCAGGTCCTGGACGCGCTCACCTCCGACCCCGAGGTGTGGGGGAGGACCGCACTGCTCATCACCTACGACGAGAACGACGGCTTCTTCGACCACGTCATACCGCCGTTCCCGCCGGCCTCGGACGCCCGGGGCAGGTCGACGGTGGACGCCTCGCTCGACCTGTACAAGGGCGACGCGAGTCATGACGCCGGCCCCTACGGGCTCGGCCAGCGCGTGCCGATGCTGGTCGTATCCCCATGGAGCAAGGGTGGTTACGTCTGCTCGGAGACCTTCGACCACACCTCGATCATCCGGTTCATCGAGCGCCGCTTCGGTGTCCACGAGCCGAACATCTCGCCCTGGCGCCGTGCCGTCGTCGGCGACCTGACCAGCGCCTTCGACTTCTCGCGCACGGACACCGAGCCGGTCGCGCTGCCGTCCACGGCCGGCTACGAACCGCCGGACCGCAACCGCCACCCCGACTACGTGCCCAAGCCGCCCGCCCACCCCGCCCTGCCCAGGCAGGAGCGCGGCAGCCGGCCCACCCGTCCGCTCAAGTACGCCCCGGTGGTGGACGGTTCCGCGGACCCCTCGGCCGGCACCCTCACGCTCACGTTCGCCTCGGGGGCGCACAAGGGCGCGGCCTTCCTGGTGACCTCGGGCAACCGCTCCGACGGCCCCTGGACCTACACCACCGCGGCCGGCGTGTCGCTGTCCGACACCTGGAGGTCGGCCTACTCCGGCGGCGTGCACGACCTCGCCGTGCACGGCCCGAACGGCTTCCTGCGCCTGTTCAAGGGCAAGGGAGAGGCGGCGGGCCCGGAGGTGACGGCCCGGCCGGCGGGCGACCACCTGGAACTCACCTTCACCAACAAGGGGACCGGCACCGTGAAGCTGAAGGTCGTCAGCGGGTACGGCGGCCACTCGGTCACCGTGAGCGTCCGGCCCGGCGCGACCGTCCGGCACGCCGTGGACCTCACCGCGACCAGGCGCTGGTACGACGTGACGGTCACCTGCGAGGCCGACCCGGACTTCCTGCGCGGCTTCGCCGGCCATGTCGACAACGGCCGCCCCGGCGTCAGCGACCCGGCCATCGCCGCGGAGTGAACGGGCGATGAGGACCGCTCCGTGCGGACTGGTCAGGTACCGGTCATATCGAGGTAGTGTGCCCCGGTGACCACGCAATCGAACACTCCGGCAGGCTGGTACCCGGATCCGCACGGAGCGCCGCAGACGCTCCGCTACTGGGACGGCGCGCAGTGGACCCAGCACACCAACCCGGCGCAGCAGGCCGCCGGTCAGGTGCCGCAGCAGGAGCCCGCGCCCCAGCAGTACGGCGCCCCGCAGGCGCAGACCGCCGACCCCAAGGTGCAGCGCCAGGTGCAGCAGCAGGCCGGGGTCGCGGCCGGCGGACCCGGCGGCGGCACGCTCTTCACCGAGCCCGTCCTGGTCGTGAACCAGAAGGCCAAGCTGATCGAGCTGACCAACGAGTACAAGGTCATGGACCAGAACGGCCGGGAGATCGGCTCGGTCACCGAGGTCGGGCAGGGCGCGCTGAAGAAGACCCTGCGCTTCGTCTCCAGCCTCGACCAGTTCATGACCCACAAGCTGGAGATCCGTGACGCCTACGGTCGGCCGCAGCTGCTGCTGACCCGGCCCGCGAAGTTCTTCAAGTCCCGGGTGATCGTGTCCCGTCCGGACGGCTCGCAGGTCGGCGAGATCGTCCAGCAGAACATGATCGGGAAGATCAACTTCGCGATGAACGCCAACGGTCGGCAGGTCGGCGCGATCAAGGCGGAGAACTGGCGGGCGTGGAACTTCGCGATCGTCGACCACGCGGACAACGAGGTCGCCCGGATCACCAAGACCTGGGAGGGCCTCGCCAAGACGCTCTTCACGACCGCGGACAACTACGTCCTGCAGATCCACTACCAGCTGCCCGAGCCCCTGCTGAGTCTCGTGGTCGCGACGGCCCTGACCGTCGACACCGCCCTCAAGCAGGACTCGCGGGGCTGGAACTGAGCGGGCCCCGACGGGGGAGAACGCAACACACGGAGTCGGCGACGGCGGCCGGCGCGCGCACGGGTGGCGGGCACCGGCCGCCGTCGCCGTGCGCGGGGCCCGTCGTCCTCGAGGGCGCCTCTGAAGAACCTCAAATCCCTTGCCGCTCAAGGGTCCGGCGGCCAGCATGATCTCCATGGCGATTTTCCCGGGACTGAACAGGAAACACGACGTCGTGCCGGTCGTCCGGGACGCGGACGTGGTCGCCGCCGCGCTGCGGGCGGTGCTGGCCGAGGCATCGCCCGGGGAGCGCCCGGGCCTGGAACGTGCCGTGACACTCGTCGAGTCGACCGCGGCCGCCACCGAGGGGCAGGTGCGCGCCCGCTGGACCCGGTCCCGGCTGGCCGCTGTGGGCTTCGACGGGGACATCGCCTCGGTCGCGGCGGTGAAGGCACTGCGCCGGGCCGAGCCGGGGCTGAGCCTGCTGGCGGCCGTGCAGCTGCAGAAGGAAGCACTGGCCCACCCGGAGTGATCCGGTGACCGCGGCTCAGGTGCAGGCGCGGGACCGGGTTCGCCGGTCGCTCCGGCGCGTTCGGGAGCCCCGGGCGTCAGAGCACCGTGAGATGTCCGGGCTGTTCCGGTTGCCGCGGTACCAGGGCCGGTTCGGCCGCCGCCGTGTCCGGTTGCAGGGCCAGCACCCGGGCGACGGGGTGATCCTCCTCGGGTCGCACCGGCTCCGGCGCGACCCGGGTGAGCAGTACCACGCCCCAGGACGCCAGACCCGCACCGGCGAGGGCCAGCAGGACGCCGGCCGCGCCGCCCCGGAGGCCCTGGCCGAGCAGGGTGAGGCCGATGACCGCGGCGGCCACCGGGTTGGCGAGGGTGACCAGGGCCAGCGGGGCGCCGAGTCCGCCGCGGTAGGCGGTCTGCGACAGCAGCAGGCCGCCGACGGCGAACGCGGCGACGAGCACGGCGCCCACGATCACCTCGGTGCTCAGCAGCGGGCCCGTGGGCTCGGTGGCCGCCACGGTCACCGTCTGGGTGAGCGCCGAGGCGACACCGGAGGCGACCCCGGACGCCGTCGCGTGGCGGAGCCCGGGCCGGGCGCCGGGCCAGGAGAGCATGCCGATCGCGGCCGCCGTCGTACCGGCGACGGCCAGCGCCTCGGTGAGCGACAGCACCCGCGCGGGTGCCGGACCGGAGGCGGTGACGAGCAGCGCGGCGAGCCCGGTCAGAGTCAGCGCCGTACCGCGCCACTCCGACGTGCTGACCCGGCGCCCGGCCGCCCGCGCGCCGAGCGGTACGGCCGCCACCAGGGTGAGTGCGCCCAGCGGCTGGACCAGGGTGAGCGGACCGTACCTGAGGGCGACGACGTGCAGCAGCGCGGCACCCGCGTTCAGGCCGACCGCCGACCACCAGGCGCCCGTGCCGAGCAGCTGCAGCAGACCGGCGCCGGTGGTGCGGGAGGCCAGGCGTTCCTGGGCGACGGCGGCGAGCGCGTAGGCGACGGCGGAGACGAGGGACAGGGCGACGGCGATCACGGCGGCGCTCATCGGCCCGCTCCCGCCAGGACGGCCTCGCGCCGCGCGGGCCGGGCAGTACCGCTTCCGGTCGTGGTGTCCGTCCGGTGCGGTGGGCGGATCACCACGAGGACGACGCCCAGCATGGCGGCGGCGGCGATCGCGTCGAGCCAGTAGTGGTTCGCGGTGCCCACGATCACCAGCAGGGTGATCAGCGGGTGCAGCAGCCACAGCCAGCGCCGGCGGGTCCGCGTGGCCACGATCAGGCCGATCGCCACCATCAGCGCCCAGCCGAAGTGCAGCGACGGCATCGCCGCGAACTGGTTGGACAGGTGGTCGCTGGAGGGCGGGCCGTACACGTCGGGGCCGTAGATCCGCGCGGTGTCCTCCAGGCCGGTGCCGGCCAGCATCCGCGGCGGGGCCAGGGGGAACGTGAAAGGCAGCGCCAGAGCGACCGTGGTGAGGACCGCGAGGACCCGGCGCGCCCACACGTACTGCGCGGGGCGCCTGAGGTACAGCCAGACGAGGAAGGCCAGCGTCGCCGGGAAGTGGACGGTGGCGTAGTAGGTGTTGGCGAGATGCACGAGGGTGCTGCCGTGCAGCAGTACGGACTGCATCGCGTTCTCGTGCGGGAGGTGCAGTGTCCGCTCCAGGTGCCACACGCGGTGGGCGTTGTGCAGGGCCTCCGAGGTGTGCCCCGTGGCCAGTTGCCGGCCGAGCTTGTAGACGAGGAAGAGCCCCGCGACCAGTAGAAGCTCACGTATGAGTGCCGGGCGCTCGGTCGCGTCCGGCGGCTCCGGTGCTGCCTCTGCAGGCTCGGTTCGGGCAGTCATCCCCCGGCCCCTTCGCTGACGGTGTGCTGTGGTGGTGCGGACGGACCCCGCGGTGGACGGGGCTCATCGATACGCCAATGTACCGATACGCCCATGTACCGATACGGAAGTGTACCGATACGACTGAGTACCGGTACACTGGCGTATCGATTGATGTGCGACACACTGGAACCACAGGGTCGGAAGCCCGGCTCGAGCCCGGCTCGAACGAAGCTTCAGCGGGCCGGAGTTGCCGGACACGAGTGAGAGGAAGCAGCGCATGACGTCGCAGGCCGCGGACGGACCGGAGACGGTCGTCGCCTCGCGCCGCTCCAAGATCACGCCGGAGCGTGAGCGGGAGTTCTTCGACGCCGTGCTGGACCAGATCCGCGAGTGCGGTTACGAGTCCGTCACCATGGAGGGCGTCGCCGCCAGCACCCGGTGCAGCAAGTCCACGCTGTACCGGCAGTGGAAGACCAAGCCCCAGTTCGTCGCCGCCGCACTGCGCGCCAGCCGCCGGGTGCGGTTCGCCGGCATCGACACCGGATCGGTCGCCGAGGACCTGCGCCGGGCCGCTCGGGCCGCGGGGGACTGGTCCGGCAAGGACACCAGGCTGCTGCAGGCGCTGGGACCCGCCGTGACCGCCGACCACGAACTGGCCCAGGCGTTGCGCGAGGCGCTGGTGACCCCCGAGATCGCGGCGCTGCAGGAGATCCTCGCGCGAGGCGTCGACCGGGGCGAGATCAGGCCCGGTCATCCGGCGCTGGAGTTCGTCCCGGCCATGATGTTCGGCGTACTGCGCGTGCGGCCGGTGCTCTGCGGCGAGTACGCCGACTCCGACTATCTGAGCCGGTTCGTGGAGGCCGTCGTGCTGCCCGCGCTGGGACTGGCCGAGAGGCCGCCGCGGGACCAGGACCGACCCGAGCCCAGGCCGCCGTTCACGGGATGACGGAACGGTGACCTGTCCGCGCCGCACCGTGGGGACGGGGGCGGCGCGCACCCCCGGCCGGGTGGGGCACCTCTTGAGCGGAGGGGTGCCCCGCCCGGCCGCACGTGTCCGGGCGCGGGTTTTCCGGGCCGGGAGGGTCAGACGTCCTGGCCGCTGCCGTCGCCGGACGAGACCTTGATCCCCTTGAGGATGTCGTCGATCACCGACGTCTTCTGCCCGACGTCGATGCCGAGGCGCACCACCACGAGCCGCTTGGCGTCGTCGGGCGAGGGAAAGGCGACCGACTCCACATAGCCGTCGGCGCCCTTGCTGGTGACCGCCTTCCAGCGCACCATGTAGCCCTTCTGCCCCGCCACCGTCACCGCGCCGGAGCCCAGCACCTGATGCGAGGTGATGCTTCCGTAGGTGGTCCCGCCGTAGGACTCCTTGGCGTTGGCCGCGATGTCCGCCTTGGCGACCTCCTCGGCCGTGTCGCCCTCGGTGCCCAGCGCCTGCGCCGGAGCCGAGTAGGCGCCGCCCGAGGTGCAGGTCTGCGAGGAGTCGCCCGGGCACTTGTAGGAGTCGTCGGAGGTCACCTGCGCGCCGACGCTGAGCGCCTGCCCGGTCCAGCCCTGCGGCACCGGCAGGCTGATGCCGTTGACCTGGTCCGGGACCGTGCCGCCACCCGGCACCTTGGGCGCCTCGGACTGGTTCGGCGACGGCGAGGCGCCACCGGAGCCGCCCTGGCCGCCGAAGCCCCCCGATCCGCCGGACCCGCCCGGCCCGCCGAAGCCACCGCCCGGCCCGCCCCGACCGCCGTCCGGTCCGCCCGCCGCCCCCTGCCGGGACCCCGCCCGGTCGGCGCCGCGGCTGCCGGTGCCCTTGGTGAGGGCCCACGTGCCGACCCCGATGCTCACCAGCACTGCGGCCGCAACCGCCACGGCTATACCGGTGCGCACCCCGCGCCGTGACCCGGCCGGGGGCGGTGCGGGGTAGGGCGGATACGCCGGATGGCCGGGCTGCGCGCCGTAGGCCGGCGCCGCCGAGGGCGCCGCCGGCGGTGCCTGCTGCGATGCGCCGGCCGCCGGGGGCTGCGGCGGGGGACCCCAGGCGGCGGCCGTGCCCGCGAGGCGGGTCAGGTCCGTCCAGGCCTTGCCGTCCCACCAGCGCTCGGTGGGCGGGCCGTCGTTCGTCTGCCCGGGGTCGGGGTACCACCCGGGGGGAGTCACCTGCGTCATGACCCCACCGTATGAGGCATCGGTGAAAGTGGGATGAGAGGATCCGCCGCCAAGCGACCGGACCGGACATTTCACCACCGGGATTCTTCTCCACGGCTATCCACGGCCGCACCCCTCGGTACCCTTGTCCGCCCGGCCGGCCCCGGCACGTCCGGACCACCCCCACCGAGGTGCTCTCGCGGGCCCGCGCCCCGCCCCGGCCGGCGCCCTCCGCTGCCGAACAGGCACCCGGCCCGGCCGAACGTCGCCCAGCCGCACCCGCTTTCACCCGCCGGGGCAGCAGCTGCCCCGTGCGGTCACCACGCGTCTCACCGGAGGGCTACGCTCGGGCCTGTACGTCGTTCGGGCGACCTGGGGAGGGAACGGGATGACGGAGGGACGCCCGTCGGCGGCTGCCCCGGCTTCCCTGTGGGAGCGGGACGCGGAACTCGCCGCCGTCGCGCGGGCACTCGACCTCCTGTGCGACGACCAGTCGTCCACGGGCAGTCTGCTGCTCTTCCGCGGCGAAGCGGGAATCGGCAAGACGGCTCTGCTGGGCGAGATCCGCCGCACCGCCGAACGCCGCGGCTGCACGGTGTGGTCCGCCCGCGGCGCCGAGACCCTGCGGTCCGTCCCGTTCCACGTGGTCCGGCAGCTGCTCCAGCCCGCCCTGCTGTCCTCAGGTCCCGAGGAGGCCCGCGAGTACCTCGGCGACTGGTACGACATCGCCGGTCCCGCGCTCGGCATAGCGGACCCGCAGGAGGGCAGCGCCGACCCGCAGTACGTGTGCGACGGCCTGGTCGCCGCCGTACGCCGGCTCGCCCGCCGCGAGTGGCCGCTGGTGCTGCTGGTCGACGACGCGCACCGGGCCGACCAGGAGACCCTGCGCTGGCTCGCCGCGTTCGCCGAGCGCCTGGACGACCTCTCCGTCCTGGTCGTGGTCGCCCGCCGCCCCGGCGGCGTCGGCGGCGACAGCGCCCGCCACCTCGACGCGGTGGCCGCCGCCGCGTACCGTCCCGTCGGCAACCTGAGGGCCCTCACCCCCGACGCCGCCGCCGCACTCACCCGCGCCACCCTCGGCCGGCACGCCGACGACGCGTTCTGCCGCGAGGTCTGGGCCGTCACCGCGGGCAACCCCTACGAGACCACCGAGCTCCTCGCCAAGGTGCGGGACGGCGAGGTGCGGCCGGTCGAGGCGAGGGCCGGCGAACTGCGCGCCCTGAACCGCGCCGCACGCGGCGGCGGACTCGTCGACCGGATCAAGGGACTCGGCCTGGAGGCCACCCGGTTCGCCTGGGCGGCCGCCATCCTCGGCACCGGCATCACCGTCGACATGGTCGCCCGCCTCGCCACCATGGACGAGTCCGTCGCCCGGCACTGCGCCGGTCTGCTGTGCGCCGCCCGCATCCTCACCGCGTCCGGCCCCGGGCGCGAGGACGGCGAGCTGGAGTTCGCCCACCCGCTCATCGCCGGCGCCGTCTACGACTCCGTCCCGTCCGGCGTGTGCACCGCCATGCACGGCGTCGCCGCCCAGATCGTCACCGAGCTGGAACGCGGCGCCGCCCAGGCCGCCCGGCACCTGCTGAAGGTGCATCCCGACGGCGACGAGGAACTCGTCGAGCAGCTGCGCGAGGCCGCCCGCGAACACCTTGCCGTCGGCGCGCCCGACGCCGCCCGCACCTGCCTCGAACGCGCGCTGCGGGAACCGCCGCTCCCCGAGGTCCACGCCCACGTCCTGTACGAACTGGGCTGCGCCACCCTGCTCACCGCGCCCGCCGTCACCGTCGAACACCTCCGGCACGCCCTCGGCATGCCGGGCCTCGATCCCGAACGCCGGGTCGACGCGGTGGTCCGGCTCTCCCAGGCGCTCCTCCACAACGACCAGTTGGAGGAGGCCGTCCACACGGTCGAGGCCGAGGCCGCCCGGCACGAACCGGGCCCCGTGCGGATGCGGCTGCAGGCCGTGCAGTGCATGTGGGAGGGCATCCACGGCGAGACCGTCTCCCCGGCCCGCTCCCGGCTCCTCGCCGAACTCGCGAACACCTGCAACGGCCGCGACAACTCCGAACGCGCCCTGCTCATCCTGCGCGGCTTCGACGCCATGGTCCACGGCGAGAGCGCCGAGGAGGTGCTGGAACTGTGCGACCGCGCCCTCGTCGACGGCCGCCTCGCCGCCGGTCTCGGCTGGACCGACCCCGAGTGGGGCATCGAGCTGCTGATGATGCTCGGCAGCGCGTACGCCTACGCAGACCGGCTCGACCGCGCCGAGAGCCTCTTCGCCGAGGCGCTGCGCGTCTACACCACCGCCGGCTGGCGCGGCGGCCACCTCTCCCTGGCCAACGCCTTCCTCGGGCTCGCCCACCGCAGGCGGGGCCGACTGCGTGACGCCGAGTCCACCCTGCGCGAGGCCCTGGTCCTCGCCGAACGGGTCGGCCGCCGTCTGCCGCTGTACTGGTCGGCGACCTGCGGACTGGTCGACACCCTGCTGGCCCGCGGCCGGACCGACGAGGCCTGGTCGATCGCCGAGGAGTACGGTTTCGCACCGCCCTACCCGTCCACGATCGTGCTGCCCGACATCCGCTGCGTGCGCGGCCGGCTGCTGCTCGCGGTCGGCCGCACCGAGGACGGCATCCACGAACTGGAGGCCGCCGAGAAGACCGCCGCCTCACGCGGCGGCCACAACCCGGTCCTCTCCCCGTGGTCCATCGACCTCGCCAAGGCGCTCGCCGGACAGCACCCGGAACGCGCCGCCCAGCTCGCGGCCGACGCCCGCCGGCAGGCCGAACGCTTCGGCACCGACACCGCCATGGGTGAGGCCCTGCGCTGCGCCGCCGCCCTGGAGACGGGCAGCCGCGCCGTCCAGCTCGCCGGACAGGCCGTCACCTACCTGGAATCCTCACCCTGCCAGTACGAACACGCGGCGGCCCGCGTCGAGTACGGCATCGCCGCCCGCTCCGTCACGGAACTCACCCGCGGCCTGGACCTCGCCCGGGCCTGCGGCGCGGAAGGACTCGTGGCCCGGGCGAGGCAGGCGCTGGAGACGGAGCGGGGGCTGCGGTAGGCCGCCGACCGTACGCAGTGCGCCGTGTTCCGTCGACCGGTGGCTGTATACCGAGCGAGGGCAGGCGTCGGCATCCGGTCGACCGCCGGCTGGGTGCGGGCGCCGGCATTCAGCCGGAAGGCGACGGTGCGCGGGCGCCGGAATCCGGTCGCGCCGCCCGCCGCGGAGCAGCGCGGCCCGGCCTGCCGTCCCGTGCCGCCGGGGCGCCGGTCGTATGCCGTCGACTCCGTACGGCAGCTCTCACATCGTCAGCAACTGCTCCGTGACGGCCGCCAGTCGCTTGCGCACCTCCGGGTCGTACGTCTCCTCGTGCGCCCGTGCCCGCCGCGTCCCGTCGAAGTAACCTCCGCTGCCCGACTCCTCCGTGGCCAGGGCCAGCACGCCGGGTGCGCCGTCGGCGACCGAGTTCCACGGGCCGATCCCGCTCTCGCGGACCATCGCGGTGTCCATGAAGGTGGCCGGGTGCAGCACGTTCACCGACACCCCGCTGCCCGAGAGTTCCTCGGCGAGCGTGAAGGTGTGCGCGGCGAGGGCGAACTTGCTGCGGCAGTACGCCGACATCCCGGTGTAGCCGCGGGTCAGCTCCGGGTCGGTGAAGTCGAGGGGTTCCTGACCGGCGGAGCCCACGTTCACGATCCGGGCCGGCGCGCCGGCCCGCAGGACCGGCAGCAGGGACCGGGTGAGGACGACGGGCGCGAGATAGTTCACGGCGAGCCTCAGCTCGTGCCCGTCGTCGCTCAGCTCCCGCCCGGAACCGGGCGTGCCGCCGCCCACCCCGGCGTTGTTGATCAGCACGTCGACGTCGGGACGGGCCTCGGCGACCCGCGCGCCCAGCTCGCGCACCTCGGCGAGACGCGCCAGATCGGCGACGAACCCCTCGGCCTCGCCCTCGGTGCGCAGCTCCGCGACCAGCCGCTCGGTGCGGTCCCGGTCCCGGCCGTGCGCGAGGACGACATGGCCGGAGCGGACCAGTTCGAAGGCGACGTACCGGCCGAGTCCGGAGGTGGCGCCGGTGATCACAATGGTGGACATGGTTCCACCCTAGGCGCGGCCCGGGGCCGTGAGGGAGGTGCCGCCGAAGCTACGACCAGCAGGGTCACCCTCCGCCCTGCGCCTGCCGCTCCTCCCGTTCTCCTTCCGGCCCTTCCTCCTCCAGCGCGGCGAGGACCCGCTGGGCCGTCGCGAACGCGGAGTTGGCGGCCGGCACGCCGCAGTACACGGCGGTCTGCAGCAGCACCGCGCCGATCTCCTCCGGGGTGAGCCCGTTGCGTCGCGCCGCCCGGACGTGCATCGCCAGCTCGTCGTAGTGCCCGTGGGCGACCAGCGCGGTCAGTGTGACCATGCTGCGCTCGCGCCGGGACAGTGTCGGATCGGTCCAGATCTCGCCCCAGGCGTAGCGGGAGATGAAGTCCTGGAACCGGGCGGTGAACGGGGTCTGGCGGGACTGCGCCCGGTCCACGTGCGCGTCGCCCAGCACCTCCCGGCGCACCGCCAGTCCGCTCGCCGGCGACCCGCCGAACTGGGTGCGCAGCGCCGCCAGCACGGCCCGCGGGCACTCGGCCGGCGCCAGATGGGAGGCGCCGGGCAGCTCCACCAGCGTCGAGCCGGGCACCGCGTCCGCGATCTCCCGCAGATGCGTGGGCGGTGTCGCGGGATCCTGCTTGCCCGCCACGAGCAGCGTCGGTACGGCGATGGCACCGAGCCGGTCGCGCAGGTCGAACGCGGCGAGCGCGTCGCAGCAGGCGGCGTACGCCCCGGGATCGGCCTCCCGGTGGTCCCGGACCAGTCTCGGCACGGTGAACCCGGGGGTGAACCAGCGTGCGTCGGCGCTCTCCACCAGCCACTCCATGCCCTCTCGGCGCACCCGCTCAGCTCGCTCCCGCCAGGGCGCCCCGCCACCGAAGTGGGCGGAGGAACAGATGACCGCCAGGGAGGTCAGCCGGTCGGGGTGGTGCACGGCAAGGTGCAGGCCGACCGCGCCGCCGAGGGAGACACCCGCGTAGCCGAACCGGTCGATGCCGAGCGCGTCGGCGAGGTCCAGCACCAGCGCCGCGAGGTCGCCGACACTCGCGCCCGGCCCGATCAGCTCCGGCGCGGAACCGCCGTGTCCCGGCAGGTCCCAGCGCACCACGCGGTGGCCGGCCGACAACTCGGGCGCGACCGCGTCCCACAGGGCGTACGAGGTGCCGAGCGAGGGTCCGAGCAGCAGCGCGGGAGCCGAAGCGGAACCCTCGGCCCGGTGGTTGAGGAGTTTCCCGGTCAACGTCGCTCCAGGGCACGGTCGGTGAGGGCACCGGCGAAGCCGGTGTAGCGAGCGGGGTCGGTGAGGGCGGCCAGGTCCAGGTCGTCCAGTCCGGGTTGCTCGGCGAGGAGTTCGCCGAGCGAGCGGTGCTCGGCATGGGTGCGGTGGGCGAGTGCGGTGAGCAGCTCCTTGGCCCGGGCACGGCCGAGCCGGGGCGCCAGGACGGCGGAGAGCCGCTCGGAGACGATCAGTCCACGGGTCAGGTCCAGATTCCGGCGCATGGCGTCGGCGTTCACGCGCAGGCCCCCGGCGAGCTCGGCCGCGTCCCGTGCCGCACCGCCGATCAGCCGGAGCAGGTCGCGCAGCGGCTCCCACTCGGCGTGCCAGGCCCCGGCCGGCCGTTCGTCGCCGGCGGCGACACAGCCGTACAGGGTGGCCGCGAGCTGCGGGGCGCGCCGGGCCGCGGCCGCGAGGAGCGTGGAGCGCACGGGGTTGGCCTTGTGCGGCATGGCGGACGAACCCCCGCCGCTGCCCTCGGTCAGCTCGCCGATCTCGGTGCGCGACAGGGTGAGCACGTCCTCGCCGATCCTGCCCAGGGCGCCCGCGGTGAACGCCAGACAGCCGGCCAGGTCGGCGACGGGGGTGCGCAGGGTGTGCCAGGGCAACGGCGGTGCGACCAGGCCGACTTCACGTGCGTAGGTCTCCGTCAGCGCCACCGGATCCCCGGCGCCGTACGCCTCGAAGGCGGCCAGCGTTCCGGCGGCACCGCCCAGTTGTGCGGGAAGTGCCCGGCGTACCGCGGTGATGCGGTCCCGGGCGTCGAGGACCAGCGACCGCCAGCCCGCCGCCTTCAGGCCGAAGGTCGTCGGCACCGCGTGCTGGGTGAGGGTGCGGCCCGGCATCGGCGTGTCCCGGTGTGCGTCGGACAGGTCCGCCAGCGCACGTCCGGTGCGGTCGAGGTCGGCGCGGACCAGGTCCAGGGTGCGCGCGGCGACCAGCATGAGTGCGGTGTCCAGGATGTCCTGGCTGGTCGCGCCCCGGTGCACATACGGTCCGTACGGCTCCCCCACGGCGGCGGTGAGATCGGCGACGAGGGGGATGACCGGGTTGCCGCCGCCGCGGGCGCGTTCGGCGAGGGAGCGCACGTCGAAGCGGGCGGGGTCGGCGGCCCCGGTCACCGCCCCGGCGGCCTCGGCCGGGGCGAGGCCGAGCGCGGCCTGGGCCCGGGTGAGGGCGGCCTCGGCGTCCAGCAGGGCCCGCAGACACGCGCTGTCACCGGTCGCGTCGGCAGCCGGGGAGCCGGCCCACCCCGGGGCGAGCAGCCCGGTGTCGCCGTGCCTGTCGTCGGATGTCACTGGTACTCCAGGAAGACCGTCTCGCCTTCGCCCTGGAGGCGGATGTCGAAACGGTAGGTGCCCGCGTCCTCCTCGGTGGCGATCAGCGTGCCGCGCCGGTCACCCACCCGGGTGAGCAGCGGGTCGGCGGCGAGCGCGGCCTCGTCGCCCGGCAGATAGATCCGGGTGAACAGGTGTACGAGCAGGCCGCGGGCGAGGACACAGACGCTGAGGTACGGCGCGCCCCGGCCCCGTGCGCCGGGGCGCAGCGTGCGGGCGTACCAGTGACCGTCGGCGTCGGTCTGGATCCGGCCCCAGCCGGTGAACTCCACGCCGTTGCGGCCGAGATGGCCGCCGGTGGCCGGATCGCGCCGGAGGGAGCCGTCCACCTGCGGGACCGTGCCGTCGGGGTGCGGACCCCACAGCTCGACGAGCGCGTCCGGCAGCGGCTCGCCCGCGCCGTCGAGGACGTACCCGTGCACGGTGACGGTGTCCGGGTGGCCGAGCGGGGCGATCTCCTCGCCGCCGCGGAAGGGTAGGGCGTAGCCGTAGAAGGGGCCGACCGTGTGGGACGGGGTGGGCGGCACCCGCTCCGGGCCGCTCGTGTCGATCTTCGTCATGGTGGTCAGCGTCCTTCTTCGATCCAGGTGGCGGCCGGGCCGTCCAGCACGATGTCCCAGTGGTAGCCGAGCGAGAACTCGGGCACCGACAGGCCGTGGTCGTAGGTGGCGACCAGCCGCTGCCGGGCCGCGTCGTCCGTCACCGACTGCAGGATCGGGTCGTACGGGAAGAGCGGGTCGTGCGGGAAGTACATCTGCGTCACCAGCCGCTGGGTGAAGGCCGTGCCGAACACCGAGAAGTGGATGTGGGCCGGGCGCCAGGCGTTCACATGGTTGCGCCACGGGTACGGGCCCGGCTGGATGGTGGTGAAGTGGTAGCGGCCCTCGGCGTCGGTGAGGGTGCGGCCGAAGCCGGTGAAGTTCGGGTCGAGCGGCGCGTCGTGCTGCTCGCGCTGGTGGGCGTAGCGGCCGGCCGAGTTGGCCTGCCAGATCTCGATCAGCTGGCCGCGCACCGGGCGCCCGTCGCGGTCGAGCAGTCGCCCGGAGACGGTGATCCGCTCACCGACCGGTTCGCCACGGTGGTGCCGGGTGAGGTCGTTGTCGACCCCGGTGATGTCCCGCGCCCCGAAGGCGGGGGAGTGCAGCTCCACCAGTTCGGGGTCCTGGGCGGTGTCGATGGCGACCAGGGGTTGCTTGGGGTGGCGCAGGACCGAGGAGCGGTACGGCGCGTAGTCGCGGCGCGGGTGGTGCTCGACGGGCGCGCCGTCGGCGACGCGCTTCTCGTACGCCGCGTGCTCGGCGGCGATCTCCTGGTCGATGTCCTGCTGGGTGAGAGCCATGGCAAGTCCTGGGGGTCAGCGTTCGAGGACGAGGGCGAGGCCCTGGCCCACGCCGATGCGGAGGGTGGCCACGCCGGTGCCGGAGCCGCGGCGGGCGAGCTGGTGGGCGACGGTGCCGGCGAGGCGGGCACCGGCGAGGAGTTCACGGATCGTGGGGGCGGCGAGGTCATCGGGGCGTACGGAGGCGAGGGCGCCGTCGTAGCGGCCGATGGGGGTGCGGACGGCGTCGACGACGTCAACCGTGTTGCTCGCGTTCACAGCAGGTTCTCCGTGATGACGAGTTCGGCGTCGGTGCGGGCGACGACGTCGTCGACGGCGACACCCGGGGCGCACTCGGTCAGGACGAGACCCTGCCCGGTGACGTCCAGCACCGCGAGATCGGTGACGACCCGGTTCACACACGCCTTGCCGGTCAGCGGCAGCGTGCACTCCTTGAGGATCTTGGGGGAGCCGTCCTTCGCGGTGTGCGTCATCACCACGATCACCTGCCGGGCGCCGTGGACGAGGTCCATCGCACCGCCGATCCCGGTGACCAGCTTGCCCGGCACGGCCCAGTTGGCCAGGTCGCCGCCGGCGGAGACCTGCATCGCGCCGAGCACGGCCACGTCGATGTGCCCGCCCCGGATCAACGCGAAGGACAGCGCCGAGTCGAAGAAGGACGCGCCCGGCAGTACCGTGACGGTCTCCTTGCCCGCGTTGATCAGATCCGGGTCGACCTGGTCCTCGGCGGGGTAGGGGCCGGTGCCGAGGATGCCGTTCTCGCTCTCCAGGACGACCTCGACGCCCTCGGGGAGGTGGTTGGGGATCAGGGTGGGCAGGCCGATGCCCAGGTTGACGTACTGACCGTCCCGCAGCTCCCGCGCCGCGCGGGCGGCCATCTGTTCGCGTGTCCAGGCCATTCAGTGGCTCACCGTCCGCTGCTCGATCTTCTTGTCCGCCGCCTGCTCCGGGGTGAGCGCGACCACTCGCTGCACGAAGATGCCCGGCAGGTGCACGGCGTCGGGGTCGATCCCGCCGGGCTCGACCAGTTCCTCGACCTCGGCGACGGTGATCCGCCCGGCCATCGCGGCCGGCGGGTTGAAGTTCCGGGTGGACCTGTTGAAGACGAGGTTGCCGTGCCGGTCCCCGCGCGCCGCCCGGACCAGCGCGAAGTCGGTGCGTATGCCGCGTTCGAGGACGTACTCGGTGCCGTCGAACTCCCGCACCTCCTTCGCCGGCGAGGCCAGCGCGACGCCGCCGGAGCCGTCGTACCGCCAGGGCAGCCCGCCGTCGGCGACCTGTGTACCCACCCCGGCCGGGGTGTAGAACGCGGGGATTCCGGCCCCGCCCGCCCGCAGCCGCTCGGCCAGCGTGCCCTGCGGGATCAGCTCGACCTCGAGCTCCCCGGCCAGGTACTGGCGGGCGAACTCCTTGTTGGCGCCGATGTAGGAGCCGGTCACCCGGGCGATCCGGCCCGCGGCCAGCAGCACCGCGAGACCCGTGTCCATGGCCCCGCAGTTGTTGGAGACGACCGAGAGACCGCCGACTCCGCGCTCGAAGAGCGCCTGGATCAGCACGTTCGGCACGCCGCTCAGCCCGAACCCGCCGACCGCGAGCGACGCGCCGTCCGGCACATCGGCCACCGCCTTGGCGGCCGTGGCGACCACCTTGTCCATCCGTGAAGCCCCATCTCTCCGCTATTAATCAGCACACTGAGTATTTCAGCGAGGTATCCATCACGCTGCCACCGGAGGGACCACCCGTCAAGAACTGAGCTTTTACCAGTTTCCAGCGGCGACAAGCTACCGGGCTGCCCGGTATCGTTCAGTACACCTACGAATAGATGAGGGGAGTGCACATGGCCGCGGTGGACCTCACCACCCATCCCGGGCACCTGGCCCGGCGGCTGCAGCAGGCGCACTACCTGCTGTGGAACACGATGGTCTCCGAGGAGATCACCTCGCCGCAGTTCGCGGTCATGAACGCGCTCGTCGCCGAGCCGGGCCTCGACCAGCGGACCGTGGGGGATCGGGTGGGCCTGGACCGGTCGACCGTCGCCGAGGTCATCAGCCGGCTCGGCCGCCGCGGGCTGCTGCACAAGGTGCGCGATCCGCGGGACGGCCGGCGCTTCCTGCTCCGGCTCACCGACGAGGGGCTGCGCACCCACCGCAGGCTGACCGTGCGCACCGCCCGGATGAACCAGGTCCTCCTCGCGCCGCTGTCCGCCGAGGAGCAGACCGTGTTCTTCGACCTGATCCGCCGGGTCGCGGACGCGGCCGAGGGTCTGCGCAACCCGGCCGAGCCGCTCGCCGCGCAGGGCTGACCGCGCCGGAGCGGCCCGGCCTGCGCGCCGAACCGCCGCGCACCGTCACGGCGCCGGGCGAACACCACCCACACCCGGCCGTCGGCGAAGTTCACCCGGCTGCCGTCCGCCGTCGTGAACGTCGTACCGTCCGCCGCGGCCGGCCGTGACCAGGAGGCGTCGAAGGACCGGCCGTCGCGCAGCACCTGCGCCCTGCCCGAGCCGACCGTCTCGGTGTACGGCGTGGGGCTGCCGAGGACGTCGTGGTAGCGGGACGTTCTGATCTTCACGTACTGCACGACGACCGTCGCCGCCGTCACCCGTGCGCCGTCCGTCGTCACCGTGGGCGTGCCGTCCGCCGAGACCAGCCAGCGGTGTCGTCCGGGCGACCAGCCGAAGCCGAAGCGGGCGGCCGGGTAGCGGACGGTGCGCGAAGTGGTGGGGGTGCCGCCGGACGGGGCCGGGCCGTAAACGAAGCCGGTCGTCAGCGCCGTCCTGCCAGGGGCGGACGACGGCAGCCGGGAGGGGTTCGGCGCCGGTCGCCACGGGTACCCGGCCGCCACCGCGAAACGCCCACGCGAGCGAGGGAGCGCGACCCCATGAAGGCAGTCACTTGGCAGGGCAGGCGGGACGTCCGGGTCGAGGAGGTGCCCGACCCGCGGATCGAGGAGCCCACCGACGCCGTCATCCGCATCACGTCCTCCGGACTGTGCGGCTCGGATCTGCACCTTTACGAGGTGCTCACACCGTTCATGACACCGGGGGACATTCTCGGGCACGAACCGATGGGCATCGTCGAGGAGGTCGGCCCCGCAGTGCCGGACCTCAAGGCCGGCGACCGTGTCGTGGTGCCGTTCCAGATCGCCTGCGGCAACTGCTGGATGTGTCTGACCGGACTGCCGACCCAGTGCGAGACCACTCAGGTCACCGGGGAGGGCATGGGCGCCGCCCTGTTCGGCTACACCCGTCTGTACGGCGCGGTGCCCGGGGCCCAGGCCGAGTATCTGCGGGTACCGCAGGCGCAGTTCGGGCCGATCAAGGTGCCCGAGGGCCCGCCGGACGACCGCTTTGTCTACCTCTCCGACGTCCTGCCCACCGCCTGGCAGGCCGTCGAGTACGCCGCCGTGCCGCCCGGTGGCACGCTCGCCGTCCTCGGCCTCGGTCCGATCGGCGACATGGCCTGCCGGATCGCCCGGGTGCGCGGCGCGGAGCGCGTCTTCGGCATCGACCTGGTGCCGGAACGGCTCGCCCGCGCCGAGCGTGACGGCGTGCAGACGTACGACCTCACGGCCTTCGACGACGAGAAGGCACTGGTCAACGCGATCCGCGACGAGACCGGCGGCAGGGGCCCGGACGCAGTGATCGACGCCGTCGGCACCGAGGCGCACGGCAGCGCCGCGGCCAAGCTCGCCCAGACCGCCACCGGGCTCCTGCCCCGCAAGATCGGCGCGCCGCTCGCGGAACACTTCAGCGTCGACCGGCTGGGCGCCCTCCACATGGCGATCGAGCTGGTCCGGCGCGGCGGCACCGTCTCGCTGAGCGGCGTGTACGGCGGCATGGCCGACCCGATGCCGATGCTCACCCTGTTCGACAAGCAGATCCAGATGCGCATGGGCCAGGCCAACGTCCGCCGCTGGAGCGACGAGATCATGCCGTATCTCATCGACGAGGACCCGCTCGGCGTCGACGACTTCGCCACCCACCGGCTGCCGCTCGCCGAGGCACCGCACGCCTACGACATGTTCCAGCACAAGCAGGACGGCGCCATCAAGATCCTCATGCACCCCTGAGACGCGCCCCTGAGGCCTGCCGTCAGCTCCGGTCCCTCCCGGCCTGCCGTCAGCTCCGGTCCTACTCGCCCAGGATCTCCGCGAGGTCGTAGCGCACCGGCTCCTCCAGCTGCGCGTAGGTGCAGCTCTCCGGTGTGCGGTCCGGGCGCCAGCGACGGAAGCGTGCGGTGTGCCGGAAACGCCGGCCGTTCTCCATGTGGTCGTAGGCCACCTCGGCGACCCGCTCCGGCCGCAGCGGCACCCAGGACAGGTCCTTCTTGCCCGACCAGCGGCTCGGCGCGCCGGGCAGCCGGGCCGTCTCGTGAGCGGCCTCGTCCGACCAGGCCGCCCACGGGTGCCCGGCAACGTCGTCCATGCGCAGCGGCTGAAGCTCCTCGACCAGCTCGGCCCGCCTCTTCATGGGGAAGGCGGCGGACACCCCCACATGCTGGAGCCGCCCCCGGTCGTCGTACAGGCCGAGCAGCAGCGAGCCGACCACCGGGCCGCTCTTGTGCAACCGGTACCCCGCCACGACGACATCCGCCGTCCGCTCGTGCTTCACCTTGAACATGACCCGTTCGTCCTGCCGGTACCGCAGGTCGAGCGGTTTGGCGACGACCCCGTCGAGTCCGGCGCCCTCGAACCGCTCGAACCAGTGCCGTGCCACCTCGATGTCGGTCGTCGCCGGCGCCACGTGCACCGGTGGTGTCGCGCCGGCGAGCGCCCGCTCCAGCAGGGCCCGGCGGTCGGTCAGCGGCACCTCGAGCAGGGACTCGTCGTCCAGGGCGAGCAGATCGAAGGCGACGAAGGACGCCGGGGTCCGCTGCGCCAGCATCCGCACCCGGGAGTCGGCCGGGTGGATCCGCTCGGTCAGCGCGTCGAAGTCGAGATGGCCGTCGTGCGCGATCACGATCTCCCCGTCCAGCACGCACCGTTCGGGCACCCGCTCCTTCAGCGCCGCGGCCAGCTCGGGGAAATACCTGGTCAACGGCTTTCCGGTACGGCTGCCCAGCTCGACCTCGGCCCCGTCCCGGAACACGATCGAACGGAACCCGTCCCACTTCGCCTCGTAGTGCATGCCCGGTGGGATCTTCGCCACCGGCTTGGCGAGCATCGGCTTCACGGGCGGCATGACGGGGAGATCCATGACACCGATTCTGCTCGCATCCCTCCGCTGTCGCCCGGTGTGCGAGCGGTGCGGGGTGCGCCTACCGTGGCCGCATGGGTGCTGCGGTGGAACTGGAGGTGGACGGCCGGACCGTACGGCTGTCCAGCCCGGACAAGGTCTTCTTCCCGGAGCGGGGCTTCACCAAGCTGGACCTCGCCCAGTACTACATCGCCGTCGGCCCCGGCATCCTGCGCGCGCTGCGCGACCGCCCCACCACCCTGGAGCGCTACCCGGACGGCGTCGGCGGCGAGTGGTTCTTCCAGAAGCGGGCCCCGAAGGGCATGCCCGACTGGATCCCGACCGCTCACATCACCTTCCCCAGCGGCCGCAGCGCCGACGAGATGTGCCCCACCGAGCAGGCCGCCGTCGTCTGGGCCGCCCAGTACGGCACGCTCACCTTCCACCCCTGGCCGGTGCGCGCCACGGACGTCGACCACCCCGACGAACTCCGCATCGACCTCGACCCCCAGCCCGGCACCGACTACGACGACGCGGTCCGCGCCTCCCACGAACTGCGCGCCGTCCTCGAGGAGTTCGGCGGGCTGCGCGGCTGGCCGAAGACCTCCGGCGGCCGGGGCCTGCACGTCTTCGTCCCGATCGAACCGCGCTGGACCTTCGCCCAGGTGCGCCGCGCCGCCATCGCCGTCGGCCGGGAGATGGAACGCCGGATGCCCGAACTGGTGACGATCAAGTGGTGGAAGGAGGAACGGGGCCGCCGCGTCTTCCTGGACTACAACCAGACGGCACGAGACCGCACCATCGCCTCCGCGTACTCCGTGCGCCCCCAGCCGAACGCCACCGTGTCCGCACCCCTTCGCTGGGAGGAGGTCGGCGCGGCCCACCCCGCCGACTTCGACCTCGCCACCATGCCGGCCCGCTTCGCCGAGGCCGGTGACGTCCACGCCGACATGGACGACCACGCCTACTCCCTCGAGGCCCTGCTGGAGCTGGCCCGCCGGGACGAACACGACCACGGCCTGGGCGATCTGCCGTATCCGCCCGAGTATCCGAAGATGCCCGGCGAACCCAGACGCGTCCAGCCCAGCCGGGCCCGGCGCGAACCGACGTCCTGACGCGACGCCCCCGACGGCAGCGGGCGGTGCCGCCACCCCTGGTCCGGCCCCGTGGGGCACTTCCGGCCACCGGGTCGGGCGGGCCCGGCGCCCCGCGCAGCCGTCCCCGGATCCGCCGGCGCACTCGCCGCGCGCGGCGAGGATGCGGCGGCGGTCGGCCGGCAGGGCCTCGTCCGAGGTGACGTCGTGCCGGTCGGCCGTCCGGCAGGGCGGTCGTTGCCGTAGCGGCGAGGGAGAACGGTTCCGCGCGTATCAGGGGCAGGGCCGGGGCCGCCCCCGGACCCGTCCCGGCCAGGCACGCGGCCACGGCGGGGCGATGCTGCCGTTGCGTCGGGTATCGCTCCAGCAGGGCGCCGGGGGAGGCCTCGCACGCACGCCCCCTGGGCGCCGGCCGGCCGGGCGGCGGGTGTCCTGCGCCGCGGCACCGCCGGTCTCTTCCCCCCACGGTTATCCTGACCTGCAGCCGCCGAGGAGGAGTCCCGAAGTGACCGAGGCAATGTCGCGTCCGACGCTGGAGGCCGTGGCCGCGCGTGCCGGCGTGTCCCGGGCCACGGTGTCACGGGTGGTCAACGGCGGCGACGGGGTGCGCGAGCCCTTGGCCGAGCGAGTACGGCAGGCCGTCGCGGAGCTGGGATACGTCCCCAACCAGGCGGCCCGCAGCCTTGTCACCCGGCGGCACGACGCCGTCGCCGTCGTCGTCGCCGAGCCCGAGACCCGGGTCTTCGCCGACCCCTTCTTCGCGCTGCAACTGCGCGGCATCAGCAAGGAACTGACCGCCCACGACAACCAGTTGGTGTTGCTTCTCACCGAGGGCCGGGACGACCACGCGCGCGTGGCCCGGTATCTCGCCGGAGGTCATGTCGACGGTGCGCTCGTCTTCTCCCTGCACCTCGACGACCCGCTGCCCGGCCTCATCCGCGACGCCGGCGTGCCCACCGTGTTCGGCGGGCGGCCCGGCTGGGTCGACGACGGCCGCGCGGCCGGCGCCGCTCGCAGCACGCGGGACGTGCCGGACGTGGTGTACGTCGACTGCGACAACCGGGGCGGGGCACGCGCGGCCGTCCGGCATCTGGTGGCGCTCGGCCGCGGACGCGTCGCCCACCTCACCGGCGCCCTGGACCAGACGTCGGCGGTGGACCGGCTCGAAGGTTACCGGGACGTCATGGGCGAGGTGCCGGGCGGATACGACCCGCAACTGGTCGTGGAGAGCGACTTCACCCCGGCCGGCGGCGAACGCGCCATGCGCGAGCTCCTCGACCGCTGCCCGGACGTGGACGCCGTGTTCGCCGCCAACGACCTCACCGCGCTCGGGGCCCTGCGGGTGCTGCGCGCGAGCGGCCGACGCGTGCCCGAGGACGTGGCCGTGATCGGCTTCGACGACATGCTGCCCGTCGCCGAGGAGGCCGACCCGCCGCTGACGACGGTCCGTCAGGACATCGAGGGGATGGGCCGCCTGATGGCCCGGATGCTGCTGCGCGGCCTGTCCGGTGGCCGCCATCGGACCGGCGACCGTGTGCGGAGCGCCGGCGGAGGACGCGCCGGCGGCCGTGAGGGAACGGAGGTGCGCCAGGGCGCCGATGGCCGCGAGGGGACTCGTGGCCGTGATCGGGCCGACGGCGAGCGCACCGACGGTCGCGACCGGACCTGGTCCGCGGTGGACGGGACGCCCGCCGGGGGCGTGATCCTGCCGACCACGCTGATACGACGGGCGTCCGCCTAGGGCGTGTTGCGAAAGTGGCGTCGTCCGCCCGGAGGGCGGGGTCCGCGGCGTCTGGTGCGGTGCATCGCAAGGCGGAGGGTCGTCCTCGTACCGGGCGTACGTGGACGATCCGACAACGCGGCGAGGTGCCGTGCCAGGCGTCGCGGACCAGACGGGACTTTCGCAACACGCCCTAGTCGCGGCAACGGCGCCGGCGGAGCCGGCCGGCCCGTCTCACCCCTGCCGCGCCTCGCTCCTGATGACCGCGAAGCGGGCGCCGTACGGATCGGCCAACTTGGCCATGCGGCCGACGCCCTCCGAGGTCGTCGCCGGCATCCGCACCTGGCCGCCGAGCTGCTGCGCCCTCTCCGTCACCGCGTCGGGGTCCTCGACCTCGAAGTACGGCAGCCAGTACGGGCTGCCTCCGGCCTCGGACGGGTCGTCGGCCAGGCGCACGATCCCGCCGAACATCGCGTCCTCGCCGCCCGTGGCGGGATTGACGCAGGTGTACGTCCCGCCCGGGAAGGGCGCGGCAGAGGTCTCCAGGCCGAGCACCTGGTGGTAGAAGGCGGCGGCCGCCGCGATGTCCGGGGTGTACAGCTCGACCCAGCACAGGGAGCCGGGTTCGCTCGCCACGTCGACGCCCTTGGTCCGGCCCGGCTGCCAGATCCCGAAGGGCACGCCCGCCTGGTCGGCCAGGACCGCCATGTGCCCCTGGCCCATCACGTCGATCGGCTGGAACAGCACACTGCCGTGGGCCTGTTCGGTCGCCTTGGCGGTGGCCTGCGCGTCCGCGCTCTGGAAGTACACCGTCCAGGCGGGCGGGCCCTGCTCGGGGCCCACCTGCATGCCGCCCGCGACGGTCCTGCCGTCCAGCTGGAAGAAGCCGTAGCCTCCGGCGTCCGGCCCGGCCGACTGGAACTGCCAGCCGAAGAGCCCGCCGTAGAAGGAGGCGGCGGCGCCGATGTCGGGAGTGCCGATGTCGAGCCAGTTCGGAGCGCCGTCGACGAAACGGGTGGTGAGCATCTTCGCCCTCCTCGGAAGGGGTCCCGTCCTCTGCACTGCCGAGTCTGGCACCCCCCACCGACAATCGCCGCCGGAGCGGCGCGACGCGCCGGGCCGCGTCCCCTCTCACCGTGGGTAACCGGCCGCGCTCGCCGGGTTTTTGTCCCGGGCCCGCGCGCCGCCGTGCGCCGGTGCGGTGCCGGGGAGCATCATCGGGTCGGCCGGAGGCCCTGCCCGGCCGCGTTGACCCGGCGTTGATCGAACGTTTTTCGCCGCACGGCACGATCCTGGCCATGCACTTCGAAGCGATCACCCCGGCCGACGAGACCTGGCAGGCACAGGCCCTGTGCGCGCAGACCGGGCCGGAATTCTTCTTCCCCGAGCCCGGCAGCTCGGTGCGCGAGGCGAAGCGCATCTGTGCCATGTGCGAGCTGCGCCCGGCCTGCCTGGACTACGCGCTGGCCAACGACGAGCGGTTCGGCGTCTGGGGCGGCCTTTCCGAGAAGGAGCGGCTCGCCCTGCGCCGTACGTCCCACTGACACCCTGCGCGGACGATCGGACCGAAGCAACCGAGGTGTCGACGCCGCCCGGCCACCCGCCCACCGGGAGCGCCGGCCGGTCGGGCGGCCGGCGCCGCAGCGTGTCAGGCCTGGACGCGGCCCGCCATCCGGGCCTTGCGGGCGGCCAGCTTCTCGTCGAACTTGGCGGCCTCCGCGTCCAGGCCCCCCATGAACAGGCCGAGTTCCTCCTGCGCCTGGCGCCCCTCGGGGCCGAGGCCGTCGATCTCCATGACCTTCAGGAAGCGCAGCACGGGCTGCAGCACGTCGTCGTGGTGGATGCGCAGGTTGTAGACCTCGCCGATGGCCATCTGCGCGGCGGCCCGCTCGAAGCCGGGGATGCCGTGGCCGGGCATGCGGAAGTTCACCACGACGTCCCGGACCGCCCGCATCGTCAGATCGGGGGCGAGCTCGAACGCGGCCTTCAGTAGATTCCGGTAGAACACCATGTGCAGGTTCTCGTCGGTCGCGATGCGGGCCAGCATGCGGTCGCAGACCGGGTCTCCGGACTGGTGCCCGGTGTTGCGGTGCGAGATCCGGGTGGCCAGTTCCTGGAAGGCGACGTAGGCGATCGAGTGCAGCATCGAGTGCCGGTTGTCGGACTGGAAGCCCTCGCTCATGTGCGCCATGCGGAAACGTTCCAGTTTGTCCGGGTCCACGGCGCGCGAGGCGAGCAGATAGTCGCGCATCACGATGCCGTGCCGGCCCTCCTCGGCCGTCCAGCGGTGCACCCAGGTGCCCCAGGCGCCGTCGCGCCCGAACAGCGTGGCGATCTCGTGGTGGTAGCTCGGCAGGTTGTCCTCGGTGAGCAGGTTGACCACGAGGGCGATGCGGCCGATCTCGGTGACCTTGGACTGGTCCTTGTCCCAGGCCTCGCCGTCGTCGAACACGCCGGGGAAGTTGCGGCCGTCGCTCCACGGCACGTACTCGTGCGGCATCCAGTCCTTGGCGACCTTCAGATGCCGGTCCAGCTCCTTGTCGACCACTTCCTCCAGCGCGAACAGCAGCCGTGCGTCGGTCCATGCGGGACTGCCGAGGTGCGGGGAAGTGATCGTCACGAGAACTCCAGGGGGACGCCGAACGAGAGGGGAGAAGAAGGGGGATGGTCCGGCGAGCGGCGCCGGGAACCTACGTGATCGTAGGCTACGAATCCGTAGGTTACGAAACCGTAGGTTAAGGACGCTGTAAAGATCGCTGATCAGCAGGCCCCTCACCCGGCCGTCGATGTCCCGGCGTCCTCGGCGCACGCCCCGGACGTACCGACGGACCCGGGAACACGCAGATCCCGGGCCCGTCGGGAGGGACGGGGCCGCCCGTCAGGCGTACAACTCCCGCAACCGCACCGAGAGGCAGGTCACACAGCCCTCGAGCTTCTCGAACTCGCTGATGTCCACGGTGACCACCTCGTGCCCGAGATCGGTCAGCAGCTCCGCGGTCTTCGGGGCGCTCGCCGCCATCAGCAGCCTGTGCCCGCCGAGCAGCACCACGTGCGCGCCGGACTCCTCCGGCACCGACAGGAAACGGGGGAACAACGACGGGCGGTCGACCTTCGGGATGTGTCCGATCACCGTGCCGTCGGGCAGCGCGGTCACCGCCGACTTCAGGTGCAGGACCTTGCTCACCGGCACGGCCACCACGCGCGCGCCCAGCGGCTCGAAGGCGGCCCGCACCTGCTGCACACCGGCCGCGTTGGTGCGTCCGCCGCGGCCGACGTACACCGTGTCGCCGACCTTGAGGACGTCACCGCCGTCCAGGGTGCCCGGCTCCCAGATCCAGTTCACCGAGCAGCCGAGGCGTGCCACCGCCTCCTCCACGCCGACGGTCTCCATACGCCGGGACTCGGCGCCGGGCCGGGTGATCAACGCCACGTTCTTGTACATGACGACGGTGTCCTCGACGAACACCGAGTCCGGGCAGTCGTCCTCGGGGTCGACCTCCATCGTCTCCCAGCCGTGCGTGCGCAGGGCCTCGACGTAGGCCTCCCACTGCTCGACGGCAAGCCCGACATCGACCTTCTCCCGCTCGATGTGCGTCACCAGGCCTTCGGTGAGGCGCGGGCTGGGGCGGCGGACGAGGGCCTTCTTGCTGGGCACGAGGGGCCTTTCGAATCGGTGGTGCGGTGCTGGTGCCGGTGTACCCGGCACCGAACCGCCATCATGCAGGCCACGGCGGCCTGCACAAAACCCCCGTTGTCAGGCTGTGGCCCTCCTGAGACGCAGGACGTCCTCCGGCGTGATTTCCGTCAGTTCCCCCTGCTCCATCAGCAGCCACCGGGTGACGCCGATCGACTCCAGGAACGGCAGATCGTGCCCGGCCACGAGCAGCGCGCCCTCGTACGACTCCAGCGCCGAGGTCAGCTGTCGCACGCTCGCCGTGTCGAGGTTGTTGGTCGGCTCGTCGAGCAGCAGCAGCTGTGGTGCCGGCTCGGCGAGCAGCAGCGCGGCCAGGGCCGCCCGGAACCGCTCGCCGCCCGACAGCGTGGCCGCCTTCTGGTCGGCCCGCGCGCCCCGGAACAGGAAGCGCGCGAGGCGCGCCCGGACCCGGTTGTCGGTGGCGTCCGGCGCGAACCGGGCCACGTTCTCGGCCACCGACAGGTCGTCGTCCAGCACGTCCAGCCGCTGGGGCAGAAAACGCAGCGGCACGTGCGCGCGTGCCTCGCCGGACACCGGGGCCAGTTCCCCGGCGACGGTCCGCAGCAGCGTCGTCTTCCCGGTCCCGTTGCGGCCGACCAGCGCGATCCGCTCAGGTCCGCGCAGATCGAGGATGCCCCGGATCCGCGCGCCATGGGCCATGGCCAGGTTCTCCAGGGTGAGCACCTGCCGGCCGGGCGGTACGGCCGTGTACGGCAGGTCGACGCGGATCTCGTCGTCGTCCCGTACGGCCTCGACCGCGTCGCCCAGGCGGTCCCTGGCCTCGGCGAGCCGCTCCTCGTGCATGATGCGGTGCTTGCCCGCCGACTCCTGGGCGGCGCGTTTGCGGGCGCCCATGACGATCTTCGGTTCGCGTTTGGCGTCCCACATCTTCTGCCCGTACCGCTTGCGGCGGGCCAGTTTGACCTGGGCGTCGACCAGTTCGCGCTTCTGCCTGCGCACATCCGCCTCGGCGACGCGCAGCATCCGCTCGGCGGCCTCCTGCTCCACGGCGAGGGCCTCCTGGTACGCCGAGAAGGTGCCGCCGTACCAGGTGACCTCCCCGCAGCGCAGATCCGCGATCTGGTCGACCAGGTCGAGCAGTTCCCGGTCGTGGCTGACGACGACCAGCACGCCCGGCCAGGCGGCCACGGTCCGGTACAGCCGGCGGCGCGCGTACAGGTCGAGGTTGTTGGTGGGTTCGTCCAGCAGCAGCACGTCCGGGCGGCGCAGCAGCAGCGCGGCCAGCCGCAACAGCACGGCCTCGCCGCCGGAGACCTCGCCGGCCGTGCGGTCCAGGCCGATGTGGCCGAGACCCAGCTCGCCGAGTGTGACGAGGGCGCGTTCCTCGACGTCCCAGTCGTCGCCCAGCGTCTCGAAGTGCTCCTCGGTGGCGTCGCCCGCCTCGATGGCGTGCAGGGCGGCACGCCGTTCGGCGATGCCGAGCGCCTCGTCGACACGGAGAGCGGTGTCGAGGGTGACGTTCTGCGGCAGGTACCCGACCTCTCCGGAGACCTTGACGGTGCCGTCGGCCGGGGTGAGTTCTTCGGCCAGCAGTTTCAGCAGGGTCGACTTCCCCGAGCCGTTGACGCCGACGAGTCCCGTCCGGCCGGGGCCGAAGGCGACGTCGAGGCCGTCGAAGACGGCGGTGCCGTCGGGCCAGGTGAAGGACAGGGACGTAGCGGTGAGGGAAGCTGACATGAGGGCCTCGCAAGGGTTCGTGCGGTCGGTGGGCGCATGTCGAGACACCGCGAGGCGGGAACCGAAGGGCCGTGGGGCACGAAGAGGCCATGAAAAAGGGCCTGTGCCGGAGGACGGCTCGGACGCCGAGGTCGTAACGCCGCGCGCACACCCGAACGGTGCGACGCGATGTCTCAGGACCTCAGACGAGCAACGTCCTTCTCCAATCGACGGCAACAGGACCGAGGTAGACGTTAGAAGGGGGCCGGAGGACTGTCAACGCAATTGAGCTCGCGGCCCACGCGCGCGCTCGCCGAACGGGCCGCACGTGCGTGCCGCGCTCAGCAGGCGTCGCGCATCAGCTCGGCCAGGCCGTGGTCGAGGTCCAGCTGGAGGTGTTCCAGGCCGACGGGCACGAGTTCGCTGGAGGCCTCCAGGAAGCGCCGGATCTCGCCCGAGCGCACGTGCACGATCGCGGTGCCCTCCGGTGCGTGGAACTCCAGCACCGTACGGTCGTAGCCGTACGGCCGCACCCGCACGTCCCCGTGCCCCTCGGGCCCCTGCAGTCCGGCCGTGAGCAGCTCGCGGGAGAAGGTCCAGCACACGTCGACCCCTTCGAGGGTGGCCGGGGCCGGGAAGGTCATGACGACGGCGAACGGATCGCTCCGGTCGTAGCGCAGCGTGGCGGGAATGCTCGGCATGCGCGGTGCGGCGGCGACGAGACGCGCCTCCACGGGCTGCTCGATGACGGTGGACAACGCCTTGCTCCCTCGTGACGGCTGGACTGCGCCCGGGTGTGCACCACCCGGCACTGGAAGAGACGACGGATCCGGCCGATCCGTGCACAGGCGGCACGAGTGACCTCGGTCACCGCATTCATGCACCATGAGAGGCTGGTCATTTCGCCCGTACGACGGGCAGTTGGCCCTCTGGACGGCACCCTGCCGGTGGGCTAGCTTCGCCCGCCATGAGGCGCATGGGGAGCACGCGACGCAGAGGACGCACGAGCAGACTGGTGGCGGCGGGGGTGGCGTGCGGGGCGGCGCTCGCCGCGCTGACCGTGCCGACGGCCGCGGCGGGGCCGTTCGGGCAGGGGAGCGTGCACTGGGCACCCAAGGACCCGGGCACCCCGCAGGTCCGCTTCCGGGGACTCGCTGCCGTCGACCGGCGCACCGCCTGGCTGGCCGGCACCGGCGGCACGGTGCTGCGCACCACGGACGGCGGAACGAGCTGGCGAAACGTCTCCCCGCCCGGCGCGCAGGATCTGCAGTTCCGGGATGTCGAGGCGTTCGACGCGCGGCGGGCCGTGGTGCTGGCCATCGGCGAGGGCGAGGCGTCCCGCGTGTACCGCACCGAGGACGGCGGAGCCACCTGGACGGAGTCCTTCCGCAACACCGACCCCCACGCGTTCTACGACTGCATGGCCTTCTTCGACCGCCGGCACGGCCTTGCGACGAGCGACCCCGTGGACGGACGGTTCCGCATCCTGGCCACGAGCGACGGCGGCCGCTCCTGGCGAGTGCTGCCCTCGGCCGGCATGCCGCCCGCCCTGGACGGCGAGGCGGGCTTCGCCGCCGGTGGCCAGTGCCTGGTCACCTCCGGGTCCGAGGACGTGTGGCTGGCCACCGGCGGCGGCGCCCACGCGCGCGTGCTGCACTCCGCCGACCGCGGAGTGACCTGGACGGCCGCCGACACACCCCTCCCCGCCGGCGATCCCGCCAAGGGCGTCTTCGCACTCGCCTTCCGTGACCGCGACCACGGCCTCGCCGTCGGCGGCGACTACCGCACCGGCCGGCCCTCACCGCGGGCCGCCGCCGTCACCGCCGACGGCGGACGCACCTGGACCCCGGCCGCCACGCCCCCGCCCGCCTACCGCTCCGGGGCCGCCTGGCTCCCGCACAGCCGCACCGCCGCGCTCGCCGTCGGCCCCACCGGCACCGACCTCACCACCGACGCGGGCCGCACCTGGCGCACGATCGACACCGGCTCGTACGACACCGTGGACTGCACGCCCGACCTCAGCTGCTGGGCGGCCGGCGAGCAGGGCAGGGTGGCGCGGCTGGAACGCTGAGGTAGAGAGCCGGAACCGGGGTACTCGTCTCCCGCCGCACAGGGCCTGCGCAAGGCCCTTGCGCAGGCCCGTCGTACAGGAAGGGAGCGATCATGCCGGCCGGTTCCAGCGCCAAGCGCGAACGCCAGTACGAGCACATCAAGAAGAGCGCGCAGGACCGGGGCGAGAGCGCCGGACGCGCCAAGGAGATCGCCGCGCGGACGGTCAACAAGGAACGCGCCCGCTCCGGCGAATCGAAGACCGCGAGCCGCAGCTCGACGCAGGACATGTCCTCGGGCAAGCGCGGCGGCCAGCGGTCCGGCAACCGGGTCGGCTCCCGGGGCCCGACCCGCGACCAGCTGTACAACGAGGCGAAGCAGCGTGGCATCGAAGGCCGTTCGCACATGAACAAGGACGAGTTGCAGCGCGCGCTGAACGCCGAGAAGGGGTAGCGGCGAGGATCAGTTCGGCGTCTGCCGGTGGCGGGCCAGCTCCGGCGCCGTCTTCGTGGCGGTGAACTCCGTGATCCGGTACGTGCACACGCCGCCGGTGAGGAAGGGGTCGCCCGCCACGATCTCCTCGATCCGCGCCCGGTCCCCGGCGAGGACCATCCCGCCGTCCCGGGGGTTCTTGCGCCCGGAGGCCAGGAAGAAGCCCTTCTCGTACTGCGTCTCCAGCCAGGCCACATGGTCCGGCAGCAGCGCGTCGACGGCGTCGAGGGGTGCGGTGTAGGTCAGCTCCAGCACGAACATGATCGCGAGACTACCCCCGGGCTCCACAAGGTGCCGAACGCCCGTACAGTCGACGTCACCATGACGACCGTAGGCGTACCCGCGGGCTGGCCCGCGACCGAGGAAGAGGCCCGTGCGGTGCAGGACGCGCTGCGCGGGCGGGTGGTGCTCGAGGAGCGCGGCCCCGAGCCCGGGAGCGGCCGGGTCACCGGCGTCGACGTCGCCTACGACGACGAACTCGACCTCGTCGCCGCGGCGGCCGTCGTGCTGGACGCCGCCACGCTGGACGTGGTCGCCGAGGCGACGGCCGTCGGCCGGGTCTCGTTCCCGTACGTGCCCGGCCTCCTCGCCTTCCGGGAGATCCCCACCGTCCGGGCCGCCCTGGATCGGCTGCCCTGCCCGCCGGGCCTCGTCGTGTGCGACGGCTACGGCAGGGCCCACCCGCGCCGCTTCGGCCTCGCGAGTCACCTCGGCGTGCTCACGGGCCTGCCGGTCATCGGCGTCGCAAAGAACCCGTTCGTCTTCACCCATGACGAGCCCGGTGCGCTGCGCGGCGCTGCGGCTCCGCTGCTCGCGGGCACCGAGGAGGTCGGGCGCGCGCTGCGCACCCGCGACGGCGTCAAACCCGTCTTCGTCTCGGTCGGCCACCGGGTGAGCCTGGACAACGCCGTGGCCCACACCCTCGCCCTCACCCCGCGCCACCGGCTGCCGGAGACCACGCGCCGGGCGGACGCGCTGTGCCGCCGGGCGCTGCGGGACGCGGCACAGCGCGCCGCGGGTGCTCAGGAGGCGACGACGCGCCAGGCGCCGACCTCCTGATACGCGGAGTCGTGGACGGTCGATCCGTCTCCCGGTTCGAGGGCGTAGTGGCGGAGGTTGCCGCCCCGGTAGCGCAGGATGCGCCCCAGCTCGCCGGCCCGGTCCTGGGCCGGCGCGTTCTTGTCCACGGTCACTCGAGCACGAACTTCATGCCTCTCTCGGCCCCTTCCCTCTCGGCTGCCTGAGCCTCCATCGTGTCATTGAAGAACCCTGGAGACTTTTCCGGCGACGGCCGCGGCCCGGCTGCGGGCTGGAGCGCGGAAGTCTCAAACGGAGGAGGGGACCGGGTCGGCGGCCGCGACCCGGAAGGTGATCCCGGCGGCGCGCAGCCGCTCGGTCAGGGCGTCACCCATCGCCTGCGCCGTGGTGACCTGCCCGGCCGTGGGCGGGAGGTCGTCGAAGACCAGGCTGAGCGCCGCCTCGGCGAACATCTTCGCCGTCTCGTCGTAGCCGGGGTCGCCGCCCGAGACCTCCGTGAACACGCGCCGGCCGCCGCCCTCGCCGACGAACCGCACCGCGAACCGGCTGCGCGCCCGCCGCTGCGCGCTCGGCCCGTCTCCCGGCCGCAGCCGGTTCGACAACCAGCGCCGCGCGGGCGGCAGTTGGGCGGCCGTCAGCACCGCGCCGACGGCGGTGACCCCGCCCAGGGCGACCGGGAGCCGCCGCACGGCCGCGTAGTGCCGGTAGCGGAAGTCGGGGCCGTACCGCTCGAGGGCCTTGGCCGAGCGGCGCACGATCTGCGGGTCGACGGTCGGCAGCGGCAGCGCCCATGCGCCCACCTCGCCGGCGAACCGCGGCGCGCCCGTCGCCGCCGTGATCCTGCGCCCGATCAGCCGCGGCTCGTGCCGGCGCCGTTCGCGCGCGGCGGCCAGCAGTTGCCGGCCGCGTGCGAACTGGTTCAGCGCCGAGGCCAGGGTGCCGCCGGAGAAGGCCGCGTCGGCGGTCACGTAGCCGTCCACGCTGAGCGGGACCCCCTCCGGCAGCTGCCGGACGGTGAAGTACACGCCCAGGTCATGGGGTACGGAGTCGAAGCCGCAGGCGTGCATCAGTCGGGCGCCCGTCTCCCGCGCGCGTGTGTCGTACCGGACGTAGGTCAGGTCCACGAACTCCGGCTCGCCGGTCAGGTCGAGGTAGTCGGTCCCCGTGTCCGCGCAGGCGGCGACCAGGTCCTCGCCGTAGAGCACGTACGGCCCGACGGTGGTCGCGACCACGCGCGCGTGCTCGGCGAGGGCACGCAGGGACGCGGGCTCGCGCACCTCGGCCCGCAGCACACCGATCTCCGCCGCGCCGGGAAGCCGCTCGCGCAGTCGCTCCAGCCTGCCCTCGTCGCGACCGGCCACCGCCCAGCGCAGGTCCTTCGGCGCGTGCGCGGCGAGATACTCCGCCGTGAGGGTGCCGACGAAGCCGGTGGCTCCGAAGAGCACGAGGTCGTACGGACGGTCCGCCCTGTTCAGCCTGCTCATGACACCCCTTGGTCCCGCAGCCCGCGCCGCTGTCGGTGGCTGAGGCTAGCGTGAGGAGTGCGAGTGCCGACGACCAGCCCGGAGGCAGTGGTGGCCGCAGCCAGGAACACCCCGACGAAGGGGGAGAAAGTCCGCGCGCCGTCGCCCGGACCACCGGGCCGTGGTGAGGAGATCCGGTGGGCGGGGCCGCCGGGGTGAGCGTCGTCGTCACGCCGTGGCGCACCAGCGGCATCGGCCGCGCCGCCCGCGCCCCGGCCGGCCTCCGGGATGCCGGGCAGCGCGGCGCACGCGTTTCACTCTCCCGGGTGATCCACGCGACCGCGAGCACTTGACTAAGCGCTTGCTCGTTAGGTCTTGTGCCGGGTGGAACACGTTCCTAGCATCACCGGTGTTACATCGTTTGTGTCACACACCCTCGGGAGCTGGAGCATGACGACGGCAGGGACGCCGGCGACGCCGGTCAGCGGTCCGCTCTCCGGCGTGCGCGTGGTCGAGCTGGCCGGCATCGGGCCGGGCCCGTTCGCCGCCATGCTCCTCGCGGACCTGGGCGCGGACGTGGTCCGGGTGGACCGGCCGGGCGGGCCCGGCCTCGGGATCGACCCCGCGTACGACGTCACCAACCGCAACAAGCGCTCGGTCGTGATCGACCTGAAGGCGCCCGACGGCCCCGCACGCGTGCTGGACCTCGCCGAACGCGCCGACATCCTCCTCGAGGGCTACCGCCCGGGCGTCGCCGAGCGGCTCGGCGTCGGCCCCGAGGAGTGCCGCGCCCGCAACCCTCGCCTGGTCTACGGCCGGATGACCGGGTGGGGCCAGGACGGCCCGCTCGCCGACCGGGCGGGCCACGACGTGGCTTACATCGCGGTGACCGGCGCCCTCGGGATGACCGGCCGCCCGGGCGAGCCCCCGGTCTTCCCCGCCAACCTGCTCGGCGACTACGCGGGCGGCGCCCTGTACCTGGTCGTCGGCGTGCTCGCCGCACTGCACCACGCGCGCGCGACCGGCACAGGACAGGTCGTCGACGCCGCCATCGTCGACGGCACGGCCCACCTGTCGGCGATGATCCACGGCATGCTCGCGGCCGGCGGCTGGCAGGACCGGCCCGGCGTCAACCTCCTGGACGGAGGCTGCCCCTACTACGGCACCTACGAGACGGCCGACGGCAAGTACATGGCCGTCGGCGCCCTGGAGGGGCGGTTCTACGCGGAGTTCCTGCGCCTGCTCGGCCTGGAGGACCTGGCACCGGCCCACACGGACGTCACCCGCTGGAGCGAGTTGCGCGAGCGTGTCGCCGCCCGCTTCAAGTCCCGGACCCGGGACGAGTGGACCCTGGTCTTCGAGGGGACCGACGCCTGCGTCGCACCCGTGCTGTCCCTGCGCGAGGCCCCGCACCACCCGCACCTGGCCGCCCGCGGCACCTTCACCGACCACGCCGGTATCACCCAGCCGGCCCCCGCCCCCCGTTTCTCCGTCACCCCCGCCTCCGTCCGCACCGGCCCCGCCCTGCCGGGCGCCGGCACGGACGCGGTGGCCCGCGACTGGGGGACACCCGCACCCGTGAACGACGACCCGGTCACCGACGCCGGCTGAACCCGGCCACCCCGCTCGGCCCACCCTTCCGAAAGGCACACCAGTGAGCACCGAAGCGTACGTGTACGACGCGATCCGCACCCCGCGCGGCCGCGGCAAGGCGAACGGCGCCCTGCACGGCACGAAGCCCATCGACCTGGTGGTCGGACTCATCCACGAGATCCGCGCCCGCTTCCCCGGCCTCGACCCGGCCGCCGTCGACGACATCGTGCTCGGCGTCGTCGGTCCCGTCGGAGATCAGGGCTCCGACATCGCCCGGATCGCCGCTGTCGCCGCCGGCCTGCCCGACACGGTCGCGGGCGTGCAGGAGAACCGCTTCTGTGCCTCCGGCCTGGAGGCCGTCAACCTGGCCGCCGCCAAGGTCCGTTCCGGCTGGGAGGACCTGGTCCTCGCGGGCGGTGTGGAGTCCATGTCCCGGGTGCCGATGGCCTCCGACGGCGGCGCCTGGTTCAACGACCCGATGACCAACCTCGCCGTCAACTTCGTGCCGCAGGGCATCGGCGCCGACCTGATCGCCACCATCGAGGGCTTCTCCCGCCGGGACGTCGACGAGTACGCGGCGCTTTCCCAGGAGCGCGCCACCACCGCCTGGAAGGAGGGCCGCTTCTCCCGCTCGGTCGTCCCCGTGCAGGACCGCAGCGGCCTGGTCGTCCTCGACCACGACGAGCACCTTCGCCCCGGCACCACCGCCGACTCCCTCGCGAAGCTCAAGCCGTCCTTCGCGGACATCGGCGAACTCGGCGGCTTCGACGCGGTCGCGCTGCAGAAGTACCACTGGGTGGAGAAGATCGACCACGTCCACCACGCGGGCAACTCCTCCGGCATCGTGGACGGCGCCTCCCTCGTCGCGATCGGCTCCAAGGAGGTCGGCGAGCGCTACGGCCTCACCCCCCGCGCGCGGATCGTCTCCGCCGCCGTCTCCGGCTCCGAGCCCACCATCATGCTCACCGGGCCCGCCCCCGCCACCCGCAAGGCCCTGGCGAGGGCCGGCCTCACCATCGACGACATCGACCTGGTCGAGATCAACGAGGCGTTCGCCGCGGTCGTGCTGCGCTTCGTCAGGGACATGGGCCTGTCCCTGGACAAGGTCAACGTCAACGGCGGCGCCATCGCCCTCGGCCATCCGCTCGGCGCGACCGGCGCGATGATCCTCGGCACCCTCGTGGACGAACTGGAGCGCCAGGACAAGCGCTACGGCCTCGCCACCCTGTGCGTCGGCGGCGGCATGGGCATCGCCACCGTCGTCGAGCGCATCTGAACTCCCCGCGGAACCACCAGACCTCAACGGAGACCACTGTCATGACCGAGAGCACCACCATCCGCTGGGAGCAGGACGGCACCGGTGTCGTCACCCTCGTCCTGGACGACCCCGACCAGTCCGCGAACACCATGAACGAGGCCTTCCGGGCTTCCATCACGGCGATCGCCGCGCGCGCCGAGGCCGAGAAGGACTCCATCCGCGGCATCATCTACACCTCCGCCAAGAAGACCTTCTTCGCGGGCGGCGACCTCAAGGACATGATCAAGGCCGGACCCGAGGACGCGCAGCGCGTCTTCGACACCGCGACCGAGATCAAGAGCGCGCTGCGCCGCATCGAGACCCTCGGCAAGCCGGTCGTCGCAGCCATCAACGGCGCGGCGCTGGGCGGCGGTTACGAGATCGCGCTCGCCTCCCACCACCGCATCGCGCTGGACGCCCCCGGCTCCAAGATCGGCCTGCCCGAGGTCACCCTGGGCCTGCTGCCCGCGGGCGGCGGCGTCACCCGCACCGTGCGCCTGATGGGCATCACCGAAGCGCTGCTGAAGGTGCTGCTGCAGGGCACCCAGTACAACCCGCGCCGCGCCCTGGAAAACGGCCTGGTCCACGACCTGGCCGCGACCGCGGAGGAGATGCTCGCCAAGGCCCGCGCCTTCATCGACGCCCACCCCGAGTCGCACCAGCCCTGGGACGTCCCCGGCCACAAGATCCCGGGCGGTACCCCCGCGAACCCGAAGTTCGCCGCCAACCTCCCCGCGTTCCCGGCCAATCTGCGCAAGCAGACGAACGGCGCCCCCTACCCGGCCCCGCGCAACATCATGGCCGCGGCCGTCGAGGGCGCCCAGGTCGACTTCGAGACCGCGAGCACCATCGAGACCCGCTACTTCACCGAGCTGGTCACCGGGCAGACGGCCAAGAACATGATCCAGGCGTTCTTCTTCGACCTGCAGGCCGTCAACTCCGGCGCCAACCGGCCCAAGGGCATCGAGTCCCGCCAGGTCCGCAAGGTCGCCGTGCTCGGCGCGGGCATGATGGGCGCCGGCATCGCCTACTCCTGCGCCCGCGCGGGCATCGACGTCGTCCTGAAGGACGTCTCCCTGGAGGCGGCCGTCAAGGGCAAGGGCTACTCCGAGAAGCTGTGCGCCAAGGCCGTCGCCAAGGGCCGTACCAGCCGGGAGAAGGCGGACTCGCTGCTCGCCCGGATCACCCCCACCGCCGACGTGTCCGACGTCGCCGGGTGCGACGCCGTGATCGAGGCCGTCTTCGAGGACACCGCGCTCAAGCACAAGGTCTTCCAGGAGGTCCAGTCCGTCGTCGCACCCGACGCCCTGCTGTGCTCCAACACCTCGACCCTGCCGATCACCACCCTCGCCGAGGGCGTGGAGCGCCAGGCCGACTTCATCGGGCTGCACTTCTTCTCGCCCGTCGACAAGATGCCGCTGGTCGAGATCATCAAGGGCGGGCGCACCGGAGAGGAGGCCCTGGCCCGCGCATTCGACCTGGTCCGGCAGATCGGCAAGACGCCGATCGTGGTCAACGACTCGCGCGGATTCTTCACGTCCCGGGTGATCGGCCACTTCATCAACGAGGGCGTCGCCATGGTCGGCGAGGGCATCGAACCCGCCTCCGTGGAACAGGCCGCCGCCCAGGCCGGCTACCCCGCCAAGGTCCTCTCCCTGATGGACGAGCTGACCCTCACCCTCCCGCGCAAGATCCGGGGCGAGACCAGGCGCGCCGTGGAGGAGGCGGGCGGTACCTGGAACGCGCACCCGGCGGAGGCGGTCATCGACCGCATGGTCGACGAGTTCGGCCGCACCGGACGCAGCGGCGGCGCCGGCTTCTACGACTACACCGAGGACGGCAAGCGGGCCGGGCTGTGGCCGGGCCTGCGCGAGCACTTTGCCAAACCGGGCCATGAGATCCCGTTCCGGGACATGCAGGAGAGGATGCTCTTCTCCGAGGCGCTGGACACCGTGCGCCTCCTCGAGGAGGGTGTCCTGACCTCCGTCGCCGACGCCAACATCGGGTCCGTCCTCGGCATCGGCTTCCCCGGCTGGACCGGCGGTGTGCTCCAGTACGTCAACGGCTACGAAGGCGGCCTGCCCGGCTTCGTGGCCCGCGCGCGGGAGCTGGCCGAGCGCTACGGCGAGCGGTTCACCCCGCCCGCGCTGCTCGTGGAGAAGGCCGGGAAGGGAGAGTCGTTCGCGGACTCAGTCCGTTCCTGACCGGGTGACCCACTCGCTCAGCTCCTCCCGCAGCGACCGCTGGAACGTCGTCAGCAGCGCCTGCACCACCAAGGGGTGCATGTGTGCCGACAGCGACCTCACGTCCTGGGCGTCACGCTCCGCGACCTCGCCGCGGAGGAGCTGGGACAGCTCGTGAGCCGCGGCGCGCGAGTGCTCGACGAGCACCTTGCGCGCCGCGAGGATCGCCTCCTGCGACAGCGGTACGTCCAGCAGCTGCACGCCGAGCCGGAGCAGCCCGGAGTCGACCCGGAAGGCGTCGTCCTCCGCAGCGGCGACCACGTTCATCGCCGCGAGCCGCTCCAGGTCCTCGTCCGTGAGCACCCGCCCCGACCGCCGCTCCAGCTCCCGCCGGGACACCGTCTCGACCACGTCGGGCGCCCAGGACGCGACCACCGCACGGTGAATGGCCAGGTCGTGCGGCGAAAGGTCGGCGGGCAGCTGCCGCAGGTAGCGCTCGATCGCCGACAGGGTCATGCCCTGCCGCTGCAATTCCTCGATCAGGGCCAGCCGCGCCAGGTGGTCCGGCCCGTAGTGCCCCACCCGGCGCGGGCCGATCACCGGCGGCGGCAGCAGGCCCTTGCTGCCGTAGAAGCGGACGGTGCGCACGGTGACGCCCGCCCGGGCGGCCAGCTCGTCGATGGTGAGGGGCGTGTCCCCGGCGTCGGTGGTCATGTGCAGCAGTATCGCTGTCTCACCAATGGTGTGAAACCTCTGGTGAACGTCGTGTGGACCCTTTGTTGATCATGTGAGAAGTAACGCTGTGTGACATGAACCACCGCATGGGGGCGGGTTCGTCTGGGAAGCTGCTGCCTCGGTCTGTGCCGCGACTCAACAGGGTGGTGCGGACCGAGCCCTGCACGTCCCCCGGACCCACGAGGACCGGGCGCACCAGGAAGTGAACCACCCGTGAGCAAGGACGCCGTGGAATCGGCACAGGTCATCGCCCGCACCCAGGCGGCCCGGACGCCCGCGGACGCGGGCGACGCCGGCTACAGCAAGGACCTCAAGGCCCGCCACATCAACATGATCGCGATCGGTGGCGCCATCGGCACCGGCCTGCTCCTGGGCGCCGGCGGCCGTCTGCACAACGCCGGCCCGGCGCTCGCGCTGGCCTATCTGGTCTGCGGCGTCTTCGCCTTCTTCGTCGTGCGGGCCCTGGGCGAGCTGGTCCTTTACCGGCCGTCCTCCGGCTCCTTCGTGTCGTACGCGCGCGAGTTCCTCGGCGAGAAGGGCGCCTACGTCGCCGGCTGGATGTATTTCCTGAACTGGTCGACCACCGGTATCGCCGACATCACCGCGATCGCGCTCTACACGCACTACTGGAGCTTCTTCACCTCGATCCCGCAGTGGGTGCTGGCGCTGATCGCCCTCGCGGTGGTCCTCGCCGTGAACCTGATCTCGGTGAAGATCTTCGGCGAGATGGAGTTCTGGTTCGCGATCGTCAAGGTCGCCACCATCGTCGGCTTCATGCTGATCAGCATTTTCCTGCTCGCCACCCGGCACAAGGTCGGCGGCCACACTCCCGGCCTCGGCGTCGTCACCGGCCACGGCGGCGTCTTCCCGCACGGTCTGATGCCGGTCGTCCTGGTCATGCAGGGCGTGATCTTCGCCTACGCCGCCCTGGAACTGGTGGGTGTCGCGGCCGGCGAGACCGCCGAGCCGGAGAAGGTCGTGCCCCGCGCGGTCAACTCGATCATGTGGCGCGTGGGCCTGTTCTACGTCGGCTCGGTCGTGCTGCTGGCCCTGCTGCTCCCGGGCTCCGTGTACTCCGCCGACGAGAGCCCGTTCGTCACGGTCCTGTCGAAGATCGGTGTCCCGGCGGCCGGTGACGTGATGAACCTGGTCGTGCTGACCGCCGCCATGTCCTCGCTGAACTCCGGTCTGTACTCCACCGGCCGCATCCTGCGCTCGATGGCCATGGCGGGCTCCGCCCCCAGGTTCACCGCCCGGATGAGCCGCAGCCAGGTGCCCTACGGCGGCATCCTGCTGACCTGCGCGGTCTGTGTCCTCGGCGTCGGCCTGAACTACCTGATGCCCAGCCAGGCCTTCGAGATCGTGCTGAACGTCGCCTCCCTCGGCATCGTCAGCACCTGGGTGATCATCATGATCTGTCACATGATCTTCGTCCGGCGCGCCCGCGCGGGCCTGGTGACCCGGCCGCACTTCCAGCTGAGGTTCAGCCCCGTCACCGAGATCGCCACGGTCGCCTTCCTGATGGTCTGTCTCGGCATGATGTGGAACGACCCCGGCGTCGGCCGGAAGACCATCCTGCTCATCCCGGTGATCGCCGTCCTGCTGGTCGCCGGCTGGTTCGGGGTGCGCCGCCGGGTGGACCGCCGCACCGACGAAGAACTCTCACAGCTGACGAGGTAGCGGGTCGGCGCCCCTGTCGGTGCATCGCCCACGGCCGCGCCGGGGCGGAGATCGGGGAAGTCCGGGGTGACGGCACCGCCCGCCCGCCGAGGGCGTCTGATCGCCCGTGTCTGCGACGACATCGGCGGCTGCTGGGAGGGCTTCGTACTCGCCCTCGCGCGGCGCCCGCCGGTGACCCGAGACGTCGTACCGCGCCCGGCACCGTGACCGCGCCCGCGGACGACTTCGTTCCGGGCGCGGTCCGGCGCGTTGCCGTGTACGGTCAGGGGCGCGTCCCGAAGGGTGCGCGGGGAACTGCGCGACCGGCTGCGCACGGCCCGCAGATCCCCCGCTCGGCGGATTCACGGCGAAGAGGCCCCCGGCCCGGCCCGCGGAGTTGCGCCGTGACGGTGTACGACCACGGAGAGGGCGGCGGATGAGCGCACACCCCGGGACGGACGTCCTGGTGCTGGGAGGGGCCGGCGTCGACACCATCATCCATGTCCCCGAACTGCCCCTGCCGTACGCCGACAGCTACATGATCGACTCCGGGATCCGTACCCGGGCCGGACAGACCGGCGACTTCGTCGCGCTGGGCCTCGCCGCACTGGGGCTGCGCACCCACCACCTCGACCTGCTCGGCGACGACCCGGAGGGCGGCCTCGTGCGCGCCCTGCACCGCGAGCACGGCATCGGACTGACCGCGCTGCCGCAGCCGGCCGGCACCAAGCGGGCGGTCAACCTCGTCGGCCCGGACGGACGCCGCCTCTCCCTGTACGACACCAGCCGCGCACGCCCCGGCGACCGCTTTCCGCCGGAGACGCTGCGCATGCTGGCCGGGGCGAGCCGGCACGTGCACGTGACGATCACCCAGCCCTGCGCCGAGGCCCTGCCGGTGCTGACGGCCACGGGCGTGAGCCTGTCCACGGATCTGCACGACTGGGACGGAGAGAACCCGTACCACGAGCCGTTCGCCCACGCGGCCGACGTCGTCTTCCTCTCGGCCGCCGCGCTGGCCGACCCCGAGCGCACCATGCGGCGCATCGCCGAGCGGGGCCGCGCCGAGGTGGTCGTCGCCACCGCCGGAGCCGAGGGCGCCCATCTGCTGACCGACGGCGAGCTGACCCATGTGCCCGCGGCGCAGCCGCCCGCACCGGTGGTGGACTCCAACGGCGCGGGCGACGCCTTCGCCGCCGCGTTCCTCTACGGCCGCCTCGCCGGCGAGCCCCCCGGGACCTGCGCCCGTTACGGCGCGGTCGCGGGCGCCCACGCCTGCACGGTCCCGGCCTCCCGAGCGGAGTCGATAGGCCGGGCCGAGCTTCTGGAGAGAGCGGCGGAAGGCAGACCTTAGCCGGTTCCCGCTCAGTGCCCGCGGGAGTCGTGGATGTCGTTCGTCGCCTCGATCTTCCGCCACGACACGGGCCGGGCCACCGCCGTGTCCGCCTGCGCCAGGGACGCGGCGCGTGCCGCGGGTGCGGCCGGCTTCGACGGCTGGTACAGCCAGGTGTGGAACAGCGCGGCGAGCGGTTTGCCGGAGACCTGCTCGGCGTACCGCTCGAAGTCGGCCACCGAGGCGTTGCCGTAGGCGTGCTCCTTCGGCCAGCCCTTCAGGATGCGGAAGAACGCGTCGTCCCCGACCGCGTTGCGCAGCGCCTGGATGGCGAGCGCCCCGCGGTCGTAGACGGCGATGTCGAACTGGTCGTCCGGGCCCGGGTCGCCGGGCTTCACCGTCCAGAACGCGTCGTCGGCCGGGTGGGAGGCGTAGACGTAGTCGGCGAGTTCCTGCGCGGTGCCCTCACCCTCGTGCTCCGACCACAGCCACTGCGCGTACCGGGCGAAGCCCTCGTTGATCCAGATGTCCTTCCAGTCCTTCAGCGACACGTCGTCGCCGTACCACTGGTGGGCCAGTTCGTGCACGACCACCGAGGTGTTGGAGCCGTTCGCGAACTGCCTGGGGCTGTAGTAGACCCGGGTCTGGGTCTCCAGGGCGTAGCCGGTGGTGGTGTTCGGGACGTATCCGCCGGCCGTGCTGAACGGATACGGCCCGAAGTAGCCGCTCAGCCAGTCCACGATCTCCCCCGTGCGCTCCACGCTCGCCCGCGCGGCCCCGTCGTTGTCGCCGAGGTCCTTGCTGTAGGCGTTGACGACCGGCACCCCACCCTCGGAGGTGCTCGTGGTGATGTCGAACCTGCCGATGGCGAGGGTGGCGAGATAGGTGGCCTGCGGCTTGTTCTGCCGCCAGATGTATCGGGTCCAGCCGAGTTTCGAACCGGTCGACTGGAGGGTGCCGTTGGAGATGGCCTGGGTGCCGTCGGGCACGGCCACCGACACGTCGTAGGTGGCCTTGTCGCTCGGGTGGTCGTTGCTCGGGAACCACCACCACGCGGCCTCGGGCTCGTCGGCGGCGACCGCGCCGTCGGGGGTGCGGTGCCAGGTGGTGAAGCCGTAGGCGCTCTTCGTCGACGGCACCCCGCTGTAGCGGACCACCACCGTGACCGGCGTGCCCTTGGCCAGCGGCGTCTTGGGCGTGATCACCAGTTCGTGCTGCTGGGCGTGTGTGAAGCCGGCCTTCGCGCCGTTGACCCGCACCTCGCTCACGTCCAGCAGGAAGTCCAGGTCGAAGCTGGACAGATCCTGCGTGGTCCTCGCCAGGATCGTCGCCGTGCCCTGCAGCTCGTCCGTCCTCGGCTGGTAATGGAGCCTCAGGTCGTAGTGCGAGACGTCGTAGCCGCCGTTGCCGTAGTACGGGTAGTAGGGATCGCCGATGCCCGGCGCGCCGGGGGAGTAGCTCGCGGCCGATGCCGGGATCGCCAGCAGGAGGGAGGCCGCCGCCAGTGCGCCGGGCGCGATGATTCTGCGGTGCACGTCAGCTCCAAGTCGTCGGGACCAAAGGTCCGTTCGGAAGATACTTCGGAGAACCGGTCCGGAGCCCATTCAGTCCCCGTGGCCCCCGGCCTGTCCATGGCACCTGCCGTCACACGATCGCCATTCGGCCGTCACGAGCCCACGGTTCGCCGTAAAGCCGTCTTCTGCACGGGAGTCGACCGCAGTACCGTCCGCGCATGCCGACACGTAGCCTCCTTCGCACGCGCTGCACGTTCTGGAGAGCGCTCGCCACAGTGGTCGCCGCCGTCCTGACGGCCGCGTTCCTCACCCCGACCGCCGCCCGGGCCGCCGGCGGCGCGAGCCGGGCCCCACGGGAGAGCCGGCCCGTCTACTCCTACGCCCACGCCATCCGCGAGTCCGTGTGGGTGGACACCGGGCTCGACGAGGACGGCGACGGCAGGACCGACCGCGTCGCCGCCGACATCGTCCGGCCGTCCGAGCCCGCCCGCCACGGCCGCAAGGTGCCCGTCGTCATGGACGCGAGCCCCTACTACGCCTGCTGCGGACGCGGCAACGAGAGCCAGGTCAAGACGTACGACGCGCAGGGCCGCGTCGTCCAGATGCCGCTGTACTACGACAACTACTTCGTGCCCCGCGGTTACGCCTTCGTCGGCGTCGACCTCGCCGGCACCAACCGCTCCGACGGCTGCGTCGACGTCGGCGGCCGCTCCGACATCCAGTCCGCGAAGGCCGTCGTCGACTGGCTGAACGGCCGCGCCACGGCGTACACCAGCCGGACCGGGACGCAAACCGTCCGAGCGGGCTGGACCGACGGACGGACCGGCATGATCGGCAAGAGCTGGGACGGCACGATCGCGAGCGGCGTGGCCGCCACCGGCGTCAAGGGCCTGAAGACCGTCGTCCCGATCAGCGCCATCTCCTCCTGGTACGACTACTACTTCGCACAGGGCGCCCCGCTGTACGACGGCGGCCCCGACGAGCTGGCCGGGTACGTCGAGAGCGACGCGGCGCACGCCCACTGCGCGGCCGTACGGAAGAAGCTCGCCGACGGCAGCCCGCGCACCGGCGACTGGACCGGGCTGTGGACCGAGCGGGACTACGTCAAGGACGCGGCCAAGGTGCGCGCGAGTGTGTTCGTGGTGCACGGCATGCAGGACCTCAACGTCCGGACCAAGCACTTCGGGCAGTGGTGGGACGCGCTGGCGAAGCACGGTGTCGAGCGCAAGATCTGGCTGTCGCAGACCGGGCACGTCGACCCCTTCGACTACCGCCGCGGCGCCTGGGTGGACACCCTGCACCGCTGGTTCGACCACGAACTCCTCGGCTATGACAACGGCATCGACCACGAGCCGATGGCCGACGTCGAACGCCACCCCGACCAGTGGGTCACCTCCCGGGTCTGGCCCCCGCAGGCCACCCGCACCGCGGTCCTCCACCCGGCCCCCGGCACCCGTGCGGGGGTCGGCACGCTCGGCCTGCGCCCGGCCACAGGCACGCAGACCTTCACCGACGACCCGAAGCTGAGCGAGACCGACTGGGCGGCCCACCTCACCACGCCGACCCCCGGGAAGGCGGGCTTCCTCACCGCGCCGCTCACGCGTGACCTGCGCCTGTCCGGCTCGCCCACGGTCACGGTGACCGCCACCCCGAGCACCACCGCGGCGCATCTGTCCGCCGTCCTGGTCGACCTCGGCCCGGACACCATCCGCGACTACGCCGACGCCGCCGAAGGCATCACCACACTGACCGACCGCAGCTGCTGGGGCGAGAGCACGGCCGGGGACAGCGCCTGCTTCAAGGACACGGCGGCGAAGACGGTCGAGGTCGGCTACACCGTGTTCAGCCGCGGCTGGGCCGACCTCGGCCACTACGCCTCCCTCACCCGGGGCGTCCCGCTCACCCCGGGCCGGGCGTACACGACGACCCTGCGTCTGGCGGCCACCGACCATGTCGTCCCCAAGGGGCACCGGCTGGCGCTGATCATCGCCGGTACGGACAGGGACCTGATCGACCCGCCGTCCACGAAGCCGAGTCTCACGGTGTCGCTGTCGGGTACGACGGCCGGGCTGCCGCTGGTCGGGGGCGCGGCGGCGTTCGCCCGGGCCACGTCCGGCAGCGCGGCGCCACAACCGGCGGCGACGGTCCTGAAGGGCGTCCGCGTACCGGGCGTGGCCCGGCACGTGCCGTCGGACTGAGCGGGGACGCGTCGTGGGGGTGCCCGGCCCCCGGCCGGCTCCGTCGTGGCCGGCCACGCGGTTCCCCCGCGCGCGCCACTCGGGGCGTCGCAGTGCCGTCGTCCGTGCGGCACCGCTGCCGCGGCCCGGGCAGGCACGGTTCTCATGCCGCGGGGAACGCCAGCCCGGCCGCCTCCCGTGCGCACCCCCACGCCACCGTGATCCCCGCCCCGCCGTGCCCATAGTTGTGCACCAGCACGCGCCCGTCGGGCAACTCCTGCCGTTCCAGCCGTACCGCATCCCGGGCAGGCCGCAGCCCCACCCGGTGGTCCAGGACCCTGGTCCGTGCGATCTCGGGGCGGACCGCCGCGCACCGGGCGACGATCGCCGCCGCGGTGGCCGGGTCCGGGTCCAGCGACCAGTCGTCCTCCTCCGCCGTGCCGCCGAGCAGCAGCCCGCCCGGCTGCGGGATGAAGTACGTCGACTCGGCGGAGGAGTGGTCGACGGAGGTGAACCAGCCGGTGATCCCCGGGTTCTCCACCACGACCAGTTGCCCGCGCACCGGCCGCACCGCCGGGTCCGGCACCAGCGAACGTGCCCCCAGTCCCGTGCAGTTGACGACGACCGGTGCCGGCACCGCGGCGAGGCCGGTCACCTCACGCGCCTCCACCACGCCTCCCGCCCTGGCGAGCCGCTCCCGCAGCCATGCCAGATGCACCGGCATGTCGATCACCGGCAGCCGCGCCGCGAGGCCGTCGGCCACGGCCCGCAGTCCCGGAACCCGGCCCGCCCAGCCGCCCAGTTCGTCCAGCCGGGTCCCGCGGTGTACGCCGTCGACCAGGCGTACGCCCGTCTGCTCCGGCCGGCCGGCCCACTCCTCGTACACGGCGAGGGACGCCAGTGCCCAAGCGCCCACCAGCGGCTCGGGTTCGATGCGGTAGGGCCACCACAGGCCGCCGGCGACCGCCGAGGTCGTACGCTCGCCGGGCTCCCGCGTCCACACCCGTACCCGGCGCCCGGACTCGGCCAGTGCCACGGCCGTCGTCAGACCCGCGATACCGCTCCCGACCACGATCACTTCGTCATTCGGCTCGCTGTCCACGCCAGGACGATAAGTCCCGTCCGCCCGACTCCGACATGCCGCGCTCACATTGCTGTCGGTGTGGGGATACTCACAGCATGTCTGCCGCATACGCGACCTTCGGCCTGGCACCGGCGATCCGCGCCGGCGGTGTGCTCGCCGACGGCGGCTACCAGGTCCACCGCGAGTTCGTGGACTTCGTCGTGGACGGCCGCCCGCTGCTGTTCCGGCTGTCCGACCTGGACGCCGTCTCCCCGCTCGCCTCGGACGTCCCACCCGCGATCTTCACCGCACAGGTGCGCGCGCTGCTGCTGGAGGCCGAACCGCCGCTCCCGGGCGGCCGGTTCGTCATCTACGGCTGCCCCGAGTGCGCGCACCTGGGCTGCGGAGCGGTCACCGCCGTCATCCAGCGCGACGGCGAGGACTACATCTGGCGGGACTTCGCCTGGCAGACGGACGAGCACGCCGATCTGGAGCTCAACGGCTACCACGGCATAGGGCCCTACCGGTTCCGGGGCGCCGAGTACCGCGCGGCGCTCGGCGCCCTGATGGGGACCACCGCCGCGCCCGGCCGCCGGGTCCTGCTGATCGGCGCCCGGGTCGCCGTGCTCGCCCGGCTGGCCGCCGCGCTGCGCACCATCGGCATCGGCGCCGACATCACCCAGGACGCCCGGGCCGTCCCCGCCGAGGAGCTGCGCCGCTACGGTGCCGTCGCCTTCGGCCGCGCGGTCGGCGAGGCCGAACGGGCCGCCGTACTGGAGGCCTTCGAGCGGGCCGGAGCCGAGGTCGCCCGGGTGGACGGGCTGGCTCCGATCGTGCCGCTGCTGGTCGCCCAGATCGAGCACGCCCTGGACCGCAGCCCGCTCCCGCAGCGCCGGCTCACCGGGTTCACCGCCGCCGACGGCTCCGCGGACGTCGAGGTGACCTCGGCCTGCCGGGTACGGATCACCGCCTACCGCCTCGACCGACTCCACCGCACCCACACCCGCGAGGTGTTCGACGGCGTTCTGGAGCCGGGCCGGCACCGCCTCCCGCTGGACCCGAGGGCGGTCGGGGGAGAGGCGTACCTCGTCGCCCGTACGGCCGGTGGCGTGCTCACCGCACCGGCCACCGGCGGAGGACGCGGCTGAGCGGCGGGCGCCGGGGGCCCATTAGGATCGGCGTCCTGATGACTGCCACACTCGTCGCGAAGAACCTCGCCGCCGGGCACGGCGACCGTTCCCTCTTCTCCGGGCTCGACCTCGTCGTCGCGCCCGGCGACGTGATCGGTCTCGTCGGTGCCAACGGCGCGGGCAAGTCCACCCTGCTGAGGCTGCTCGCCGGGCTCGCCCAGCCCGAGCACGGCGAGCTGCGGCTGTCCCCGCCGGCCGCGACCGTCGGCCACCTGCCGCAGGAGCCGGAGCGCAGGCCGGGGGAGACCGTGCGGGAGTTCCTGGCCCGCCGCACCGGCGTCGCCGACGCCCAGCGCGTCATGGACGAGGCCACCCAGGCGCTGGTCGACGGCGCGCCCGGCGCCGACGACGCCTACGCCACCGCCCTGGAGCGCTGGCTCGGCCTCGGCGGCGCCGACCTGGAGGAGCGCGCGGAGGAGGTCGCGGACTCGCTGGGCCTCGCCGTCGACCTGGACACGCCGATGACCGCCCTCTCCGGCGGCCAGGCGGCCCGCGCCGGCCTCGCCTCCCTCCTGTTGTCCCGCTACGACGTCTTTCTCCTCGACGAGCCCACCAACGACCTGGACCTCGACGGCCTGGAGCGTCTGGAACGGTTCGTCACCGGGCTGCGCGCGGGCACGGTCGTCGTCAGCCACGACCGCGAGTTCCTCGCCCGCACGGTCACCAAGGTCCTCGAACTCGACCTGGCACAACGGCAGATCAATCTCTACGGCGGCGGCTACGAGGCCTACCTGGAGGAGCGCGAGGTGGCCCGCCGGCACGCGCGCCAGGAGTACGACGAGTACGCCGACAAGAAGGCCGCGCTCCAGGACCGCGCGCAGATGCAGCGGGCCTGGATGGACAAGGGCGTGAAGAACGCCCGGCGCAAGGCGGGCAACGACAACGACAAGATCGGCCGCAAGTTCCGCAGCGAGGCCAGCGAGAAGCAGGCGGCCAAGGCCCGGCAGACCCAGCGCATGATCGAGCGGCTGGAGGTGGTCGACGAGCCGCGCAAGGAGTGGGAGCTGCGCATGGAGATCGCCTCCGCCCCGCGCTCCGGAGCGGTCGTGGCCACCCTCCGGGACGCCGAGGTGCGGCGCGGCGCCTTCACCTTCGGCCCGGTGTCCCTGCAGATCGACTGGGCGGACCGGGTCGCGGTGACCGGGGCCAACGGCGCCGGCAAGTCGACCCTGCTCGGCGCCCTGCTGGGCCGGGTCGCGCTGGACCGCGGGCACGCCGCGCTGGGCTCGGGCGTCCTGGTCGGCGAGGTCGACCAGGCCCGCGGGCTCTTCCACGGCCCCGAGACCCTGCTCGACGCGTTCTGCGCGGCCGTCCCCGACACCGAGCCGGCCGAGGTGCGCACCCTGCTCGCCAAGTTCGGTCTGAAGTCCGGCCATGTGCTGCGCCCGGGCGCGACCCTCTCGCCGGGCGAACGCACCCGCGCGGCCCTGGCGCTGCTCCAGGGCAGGGGGGTGAACCTCCTCGTCCTGGACGAGCCGACGAACCACCTCGACCTGCCCGCCATCGAACAGCTGGAGTCCGCCCTCGACTTCTACGACGGCACCCTGCTCCTGGTCACCCACGACCGGCGCATGCTGGACGCGGTTCGGGTGACGCGGCGTCTGGAGGTGGCGGACGGCAAGGTGACCGAGCGGTAGCGTTCCGCTGCGCCGGTCGCGAACTGCCGGCTGTCCGCTGACGTCGTGCCTGGCCGCTCTCGCGGGTTCTCGGCTTCCCCCGAACCGGGGGGACCCGACGCGGCGGAGCCGCGTGTCGGCACGGCCCCGCGGACCTTCGGGGGACAGCCCTTCCGGCGCCGGACCAAGGCACCCTCCGAAGAGGGTGCCTTTTCGACCGACCGGCACCATGAGCCCCGCCCGGCCCCGCGGGGTCAGCGCTTCTTCGGGTCGAGCAGTCCCGCCCGGCGCAGTGCGTCCGCCATCGCACTGTTGGCCGGTGCCGGTGCCTGCCGGGCGCCCCGGTCGCCCCCGCGGCCCTCGCGCCGTCCCTGGCCGCCGCCCTGCCGCTGCTGCGGCGGCCGGGTGCCGCGCTGCTGCCGGCCGCCGCCCTGACCCTGCTGAGCGGCCTCGTCGTCCAGGCGCAGGGTCAGCGCGATCCGCTTGCGCGGGATGTCCACGTCCAGGACCTTCACCTTGACGATGTCGCCCGGCTTGGCCACGTCCCGCGGGTCCTTGACGAACGTCTTCGACATCGCCGAGACGTGCACCAGGCCGTCCTGGTGGACGCCCACGTCGACGAAGGCGCCGAACGCGGCCACGTTCGTCACCACGCCCTCCAGGATCATCCCGGCGGTCAGGTCGGAGATCTTCTCCACGCCCTCCTTGAAGGTGGCCGTCCTGAAGGCGGGACGCGGATCGCGGCCCGGCTTCTCCAGCTCCTTGAGGATGTCCGTCACGGTGGGCAGACCGAACGTGTCGTCCACGAAGTCGGCGGGCCTCAGCGAGCGCAGCACGCCGGTGTTGCCGATGAGGGAGGCGACCTCCTGGCCGGTGGTCTTCACCATGCGCCGGACCACCGGGTAGGCCTCGGGGTGCACGCTGGAGGCGTCCAGCGGGTCGTCGCCGCCGCGGATGCGCAGGAAGCCCGCGCACTGCTCGTACGCCTTCGGGCCGAGCCGCGCCACCTTCCTCAGCTCCGCGCGGGAGGTGAAGGGGCCGTTGGCGTCCCGGTGCGCCACGATGTTCTCCGCGAGGCCGGAGGAGATGCCCGACACGCGTGCGAGCAGCGGCACGGACGCCGTGTTCACGTCCACGCCGACGCCGTTCACACAGTCCTCCACGACCGCGTCGAGCGAGCGGGACAGCTTCACCTCCGACAGGTCGTGCTGGTACTGGCCGACACCGATGGACTTCGGGTCGATCTTCACCAGCTCGGCCAGCGGGTCCTGCAGCCGCCGGGCGATGGAGACCGCGCCGCGCAGCGACACGTCCATGTCCGGCAGCTCCTGGGAGGCGTACGGGGACGCCGAGTACACCGACGCGCCCGCCTCGGACACCATCACCTTGGTGAGCTTCAGCTCCGGGTGCCTGGCGATCAGTTCACCGGCGAGCTTGTCGGTCTCGCGGGAGGCCGTGCCGTTGCCGATCGCGACCAGCTCGACCGCGTGCTCCTCGGCGAGCCGGGCCAGTTTCGCGAGGGCCTCGTCCCACTTGTTCGCCGGGACGTGCGGGTGGATCACGTCCGTGGCGACGACCTTGCCGGTCGCGTCGACGACGGCGACCTTCACACCCGTACGGAAACCGGGGTCCAGGCCCAGCGTCGCGCGCGTGCCGGCCGGAGCGGCCAGCAGCAGGTCGCGCAGGTTCGCCGCGAACACGTTCACCGCCTCGTCCTCGGCCGCCGTACGCAGCCGAAGCCGCAGGTCGATGCCGAGGTGGACGAGGATCCGGGTGCGCCAGGCCCAGCGGACCGTGTCGGTCAGCCACTTGTCGGCGGGACGGCCCCGGTCGGCGATCCCGAACCGGTGCGCGACGATGCCCTCGTACGACGACGGGCCCTCCGTGGGTTCCTCGGGCTCCAGGACGAGGTCCAGCACCTCCTCCTTCTCGCCGCGCAGCATCGCCAGGATCCGGTGCGAGGGCAGCTCGGTGAACGGCTCGGCGAAGTCGAAGTAGTCGGCGAACTTCGCGCCCGCCTCCTCCTTGCCCTCCCGCACCTTGGCGGCGAGCCGCCCCCGCACCCACATGCGCTCGCGCAGCTCGCCGATCAGGTCGGCGTCCTCGGAGAACCGCTCGGTGAGGATGGCCCGCGCGCCCTCCAGCGCGGTCTGCGGGTCGGCGACGCCCTTGTCGGCGTCCACGAACGCGGCGGCCGCCGCGAGCGGCTCCACCGCCGGATCGCCGAGCAGGCCCTCCGCCAGCGGCTCCAGACCGGCCTCGCGTGCGATCTGGGCCTTGGTGCGCCGCTTGGGCTTGTACGGGAGGTAGATGTCCTCCAGGCGCGCCTTGGTCTCGGCGCCCCGGATCCTCGCCTCCAGTTCCTGAGTCAGCTTGCCCTGCTCGCGCACCGACTCCAGGATCGCCGTGCGCCGCTCCTCCAGCTCCCGCAGATAGCGCAGCCGCTCCTCGATCGTGCGCAACTGCGCGTCGTCGAGCATCTCGGTCGCTTCCTTGCGGTAGCGGGCGATGAAGGGCACGGTCGAACCGCCGTCGAGCAGTTCCACCGCGGCCTTCACCTGCCGCTCCCGTACGCCGAGTTCCTCGGCGATCCTGCCTTCGATGGATCCTGGTTCGATGGATCCGGGTGTCGTCACGATCCCGTACCGCCTTCTCCACTGAGGTTGCGCGGCAATTGTGGCAGGTGACACCGGCAACCGGGGATCAGGGCGGCGCGTGGCGACACACCGGGTGCGGCTCAGGCACGGCCCCCGTGCGCGGACGACGAGGCCCCGCCGAACAACCGTGCCACGGCGCGGAACGGCAGCGTCACCACGGTGGCGACGGCACCGCCGATCTGCCGCAGGACGTCTGCGATGGCAGCGAACACGGAAATCTCCTCCTCCCGCGGGCCGACCTGCCTTCGGGTACCGCACCGGCCGCCCCTTCACTCCCGGCCGTCGCGGCCCGCCCCTCATGGCAGGAAGGGTGGGAAACACGTCATTGCGGCCATCCGCGGGGCGGCGAAGAATCGGGACATGCCGCAGCGAACGCTTCTCTTCGTCCTCTTCGACGGGGTCCAGAGCCTCGACGTCACCGGGCCGCTCGAGGTGTTCACCGGTGCGGAGAAGCACACGCCGGGCACCTACCGCATCCGTACGGCCTCCCTGGACGGCGCCCCGGTGCGCACTTCCAGCGGCCTGACCCTCGTACCGGACGAGGCGCTCGGCACCGCCGCCGACCCGCACACGCTGCTGGTGCCGGGTGGCGAGGGCACGCGCCGCGCGGACCCGCGGCTGATCGACTGGCTGCGGGCCCGCGGACCGCTCGCGCGGCGCCTGGTCTCGGTGTGCACGGGCGCCATCCTGGTCGCCGCAGCCGGTCTCCTCGACGGCCGCCGGGCCACGACCCACTGGGCGTACTGCGACAGACTCGCCCGCGACCACCCGGCCGTCGCCGTGGATCCGGAGCCCATCTACGTCCGGGACGGACACGTCGCCACCTCGGCCGGGGTGACCTCGGGCATCGACCTCGCCCTCGCGCTGGTCGAGGAGGATCTGGACCGGGACGTCGCGCTCGCGGTCGCCCGGCACCTCGTGGTCTTCCTGCGCCGGCCCGGCAACCAGGCGCAGTTCAGCGCCCAGCTCGCCGCGCAGACCGCCCGGCGCGCACCCCTGCGGGAGGTCCAGCGCTGGATCACCGAGCACCCCGCGGGCGATCTGACGGTCGACGCGCTGGCCGAACGCGCCCGCCTGTCACCGCGCCACTTCGCACGCGCCTTCCTCGCGGAGACCGGCGTGACACCCGGCCGCTACGTCGACCGGGTCCGCCTGGAACACGCCCGCCGGCTGCTGGAGGACACCCCCGCCGGCATCGAGGAGGTCGCCCGCGACAGCGGCTACGGCACCTCCGAGGCCATGCGCCGAGCCTTCGTCAAGGCCTTCGGCACGTCCCCGGCGGAGTACCGCCGCCGCTTCCGCCCCGCCCCGGCCCACTGAAGCGGGGCCGGGCACGCCGCTGCCTGCCCGTACCGCCACGCCCGAACCGCCACCGCCGGACGCTTCCTCGGCGCAGCCCGCCGAGCCGCCCCGGCGCTGACGTCAGACCCCACCCACACCGAAGGGACGTCCCTCATGCAGATCGCCATCCTCGTCTACGACCGCTTCACCGCCCTCGACGCCGTCGGACCCTACGAGATCCTCTCCCGGCTCCCCGGTGCCGAGACCGTCTTCGTCGCCGAGCGCACGGGGCCCGTCCGCACCGACACCCGAGCCCTGGGCGTCGTCGCGGACCGGTCACTGGGCGAGGTCACGCGGCCGGACGTGGTGGTCGTGGCGGGCGGACCCGGTCAGAGCGACCTGATGGAGCACCGGCCGCTGCTGGCCTGGCTGCGCGACGCCGACGCGGGCAGCACCTGGACCACCTCCGTGTGCACGGGCTCGCTGCTGCTCGCCGCCGCCGGGCTCCTCGACGGGCGCCGCGCCACCTCGCACTGGCTCGCGCTCGACCAGCTGACGCGGTTCGGCGCCGAGCCGACCGGGGAGCGGGTGGTGACCGACGGCAAGTACGTCACCGCCGCCGGGGTCTCCGCCGGCATCGACATGGCGCTCACCCTGGCCGGACGGATCGCGGGCGACGACCACGCCCAGGCCGTCCAACTCGCCACCGAGTACGATCCGCGGCCGCCCTACGCCGCCGGGTCCCCGGACAAGGCTCCGGCCCACCTCGTGGAGCGGCTGCGCGCCCGGAGCCGCTTCATCCTGACGCAGACACGCTCCACGTGAACCTCGGATGCCGCCGCTCCAGGAACGCGGCGACCCCTTCCACGGTGTCGGGGTTGCCGCGGGCCCGCTCGGCCCAGTGGGCGTCCCGGTCGGTGCGGCCGGCCGCGAACTCCTTCGCCGCGGCCTGGGTGAGCTGCGAGCGCGAGACCAGCACCCCGGTCAACTCCGCGACCCGTTTGTCCAGTTCGTCCTCCGGCAGCACCTCGTCGACCAGCCCGCTGCGCAGCGCCCGCCCCGCGTCGATCAACTCGGCCGAGAACAACAGGTACTTGGCGGTGGCCGGACCCACCAGCGACACGAGGCGGCGGGTGGAGGAGGCAGGGTAGACGATCCCCAGCCTCGCCGGAGTCACCCCGAACAGCGCGCCCTCCTCCGCCAGCCGCAGATCGCAGGCGGCGGCGAGCTGCGCCCCGCCGCCGACGCAGTGCCCGCGCACGGCGGCCACGGTCGGCCTGGGGAACGCGGCGAGCGCCTCCTCGGCCGCCACGGCGAGTGCCTGCGCCTGCTCCGGCGAGCCCTGCAGCGTGCTGATGTCCGCCCCCGCGCAGAAGGTCCCGCCCGCGCCGGTGAGCACCAGCACCCGCACCGCCGGGTCGCGCGCGAGCGCGTCCAGGAGTGCCGGGAGCCGCCGCCACATCGCGGCGGTCATGGCGTTGCGCTTGGCCGGGTGGTCGATGACGACGGTGGCGACGGCGCCGGAGACATGGTGGGACAGCTGGGGCTCCATGGCCCGGATGCTATGCGCCGGGTCCCTGCCCACCAAGGTCGGGGCCCACGGCCCGGGAGTGTTACGGGTCTCATCCAGCGGGGACAAAACAGGTGAGAACCAGACAAATCCAAGAGGGCCGAGGTGGCGGTGATGGCCAAGTCCGGCAGACGCAGGGACAGTGCGAGCAGACTCCACCGCGGCTTCGGCCTGCTCGCCGTCCTCGGTGTGATCCTCGTCATCGGCGGACTCGTCGGACTCCTCTACACCGCCGTGGCCACGCTGACCTCCATGCTGCTGTTCGGCTGGCTGCTGCTGATCGGCGGGATCGTCGGGCTGCTGCACGCGATCCAGGCTCGCGGCACCAGCTTCTTCTGGCTCGGCGCCGTCGTCGCCGCCCTGAACATCGCGGCCGGTGTCGTCGTCATCCGACTGCCGCACGCAACGGCCGCCGCGCTCACCATGTTCGCCGCTCTGCTGTTCCTCTCCGCGGGCCTGTTCCGGCTGGCCGGCGGCCTGGTCGTGCGCGGACCCCAGCTCGGCTGGACGCTGCTCCTCGGCGCCTTCGACCTGCTGCTCGGCGTCCTCGTCCTCGGCTCGTGGCCGAGCAGTAGCCAGTACGTCATCGGGGCCTTCTTCTCACTCGCCCTGCTCTTCGACGGCCTCGGCCTCGTGGCCACCGGCTACGGCGGCCGCCGTGTGGTCGGGCTCGTCTCCGACCAGGAGCAGCCCAAACGCGTACGACCCGATTAGTTCGCGAACCGGCGTCCGGGCGGCCGGAACCAGTCCCACACGTGACTGTGTCATACGCACTCGGTCAGAAACCGTTCGATAGACGCTGACTTGTGTTCAGGGCCGCGGAGCGCAGCGCATCGTTACCAACACTCGACGTGTGGTGACAATCGAGCGCGAGGGTGGCGACCGGACGATGGACGACCACGGGCGCGGGGACGGCCCGCGCCCAGCGGGGGGCGCCGAGCGGCCGCCCGATCCGCTGCCCTACGAGGGCATCTGGCGCTTCACCGCCCCCGCGGTGGACGCCTCGGTTCCGCAGGCCCGGCACGCCGTTCGGGACCTGCTGCTGCGCCAGGGCGTGCCGGTCTCCGACGACCTGGTGCACGGCCTGCTGCTGATCGTCTCCGAGCTGGTCACCAACGCGGTCCGGCACGCGGCGCTGCTGTCGCCGACGCTGGCCGTGGAGGTCGCCGTCGGAGCCGAGTGGGTGCGGGTGTCCGTGGAGGACAACCACCCGTACCGCCCGACCGCGCTGGAGGCCGATCACGGCCGGACCGGCGGCCGGGGCCTGCTACTGGTCCGCGAGGTGGCCCGGGAGGCGGGCGGGACGGTCGACGTGGAGCACACCGCGAGCGGCGGCAAGGTCATCTGGGCCGCCCTGCCGCTCAAGCCCCCGGCGTTCCTGTAACGGCGCGGGCCCGCGCCTCCGCCCCGACGGTGCGGAGACACAGGCCCGCGGCCCTGCTCCCGTCACCAGCCCGCGGACGAACCCGTCAGCTCCCTGATCGCCGGACGGGCCGCGTCCAGGACGGTCATGAACCAGGCCGAGAACGGGTCGCGGGTGTGCCGCTCCGCCAGCTCCGCCGCCGTCACGAACGCGGTCCCGGCGACCTCCTGCGCGTCGGGCGAGAGCGGCGCCTGCACCAGGCCGACGAACAGGTGGTTGTACTCCTGCTCGACCAGGCCCGAGGCGGGGTCCGGGTGGTGGTAGCGGACCGTGCCCGCCTCCGCAAGCAGCGAGGGCGACACACCCAGCTCCTCGAACGTGCGCCGGGCCGCGGCGGCGAACGGCGCCTCGCCCGGGTACGGGTGGCCGCAGCAGGTGTTGGACCACACACCGGGGGAGTGGTACTTGCCGAGTGCCCGCTGTTGGAGCAGCAGCCGACCGTGCTCGTCGAAGAGGAACACCGAGAACGCGCGGTGCAGCTGCCCCGGCGGCTGGTGGGCGGCGAGCTTCTCCGCCGTACCGATCGTCACACCCTTCTCGTCGACCAGTTCCAGCAAAATCGCCTCTGCGGTGCCATTGGACGAGCTGTGCGTCGCGGTGGCAGGTGTGATCGGCATACCCATCCTTCGCCTCGGTCTTCGCACCCCAAGTCTGCCGTACGAATCCGGCACTCCCGGCACTTCCCGGCACGTCCGCGCGCGGCGCGGCACCGGAAGTCGGACCCGGTAGATCATCGTGCCCGGCCGGTGGGGCGCGGAACCGCCCCCCACCCCCGAACACCCGAGCGGGGTGTCAGTGGCACAGCCGCGCCTCGTGTTCCGCGTGGCCGCCCGGCTCCAGCTGGAAGGTGCAGTGCTCGACGTCGAAGTGGTCGCCGAGGCAGCCCTGCAGCTCGTGCAGCAGCTTCTCGTGGCCCACGGCGCTCAGCACGTCCGAGCCGACCACCACGTGCGCCGACAGGACCGGCATCCCGGAGGTGATCGTCCATGCGTGCAGATCGTGCACGTCCTCCACGCCGTCCAGCGCCAGGATGTGCGCCCGTACCTCGGCCATGTCGACGCCCTTCGGGGCCGCCTCCAGCAGCACGTCCAGCGTCTCGCGCAGCAGCTTCAGCGTCCTCGGCACGATCATCAGGCCGATGGCGAGCGAGGCGACCGGGTCCGCGCGCTGCCAGCCGGTGGTCAGGATCACCACCGCCGAGACCAGCACCGCGAACGAGCCGAGCGCGTCCGCCGCCACCTCCAGGAAGGCACCGCGCACGTTCAGGCTCTCCTTCTGTCCGTGCATCAGCACGGACAGCGACACCGAGTTCGCGACGAGCCCGATCAGGCCGAAGACGACCATCAGACCGCCGTGGGTCTCCGCGGGCGTCACGAACCGCTGGGCGGCCTCGTACAGGACGTATCCGCCGACCCCGAGCAGCAGCAGGCAGTTGGCCAGGGCGGCGAGGATCTCCGCGCGGGCGTAGCCGAAGGTGCGGTTGGCGCTGGGCGGGCGATTGGCGAAGTGGATCGCGAGCAGCGCCATGCCGAGGCCCACCGCGTCGGTCGCCATGTGCGCCGCGTCCGCGATCAGCGCGAGCGAGTCGGCCACCACACCGCCGACGAGCTCCACCACCATGATCGTGAGCGAGATGCCCAGCGCGATACGCAGACGGCCGCGGTACGCGGCCGCGGCCGTACCCGTGGCCGGCGCATGGTGGTGCGCGTGCCCGTGGTCGTGCCCTGCCCCCATGGAAACCGCCCTTCCGTGCTCCGTCCGGCACGCCCCAGTGAACTACGGGTGGGGGGTATCGGGCAACGCGGCATTGAACACCGTTGTCATGTGCCCTGACCTGCGGAAACGTTCCGCAGGTCACGGTGGGTGCGACCCTACTTCACGGCCGTTCCGGTACGGCTCGAGCGCGGCCTCACCGGCGGTGGTGCAGTTGCCAGCCACGCCAGGCCGACTCCACCATCTCGCGCACCCCGCGCCCGGCCCGCCAGCCCAGCCGCTCGGCGGCCCGCTCGGCCGAGGCGACCGCACGCGGCGCGTCCCCCGGCCGGCGCGGCTCCACCACGGGCTCCCGGCGGTCGCCGCTGACCTCCCCGATGACCGTGATCAGCTCGCGCACCGAGACGCCCTCGCCCCGCCCGATGTTCAGCGTGAGATCGCCGGACAGGTCTCCGTCGGCGAGCCGCAGCGCCGCCGCGAGGTGCGCCTCGGCGAGGTCGGCCACGTGCACGTAGTCCCGGATACAGGTGCCGTCCGGCGTCGGATGGTCGTCGCCGAAGATCCGCGGGGCCTCGTCGCGGGTGAGCCGGTCGAACACCATCGGGACGATGTTGAACACGCCCGTGTCCGCGAGTTCCGGCGCCGCCGCGCCCGCCACGTTGAAGTACCGCAGGCACACCGTGGAGATCCCGTGCGCCCGACCCGCCGCCCGCACCAGCCATTCGCCGGCCAGCTTGGTCTCGCCGTAGGGGTTCACCGGCGCGCACGGGGTGTCCTCGGTGATCAGCTCCACGTCCGGGTTGCCGTACACCGCCGCCGACGAGGAGAACACCAGCCGGCGGATGCCGGCCCCGGCGACCGCGTCCAGCAGCGTGGCAAGCCCGCCGACGTTCTCCCGGTAGTAGTGGGTCGGCCGCGCCACCGACTCGGCGACCTGCTTGCGCGCCGCGAGGTGGACGACGCCGGTCACGCCGCACTCCTGGAGGACGTCCTTCAGCCGGTCCCCGTCCAGCGTCGAGCCCTCGACCAGCGGAACGTCCGCGGGCAGCCGCGCGGGCACCGCCGCCGACAGGTCGTCCAGCGCCACCACGCGCTCCCCGGCGGCGGCCATGGCCCGCGCCACGTGCGCCCCGATGTATCCGGCCCCGCCGGTGATCAGCCAGGTCATGGTCGTCCACCTTATGCGTCCCGTGCACCTGTCCCGGTTGCCCGGTTCTGCGCCGACGGGTTTGTGAGGCGGGCCCCGGATCCCCGATGATGATCGCGGCGAAGGCCGGGGCAGCCCCCGTGGGCCGGGCCGTGAACGGCCGGTGAACACGGGCTTCCGGCCATCCGATAGCCTCTGCCGACATGCCCGCCGGGGTGCCGTCGGCAGGGCGCCCCACCATGCGAGAGACCGGTGCCCCCGCGCCGGCACCCAGGGAGTGAGTTCGGTTGTCGACCGCCATCGTCACCGGTCAGCCGGTCCCCGGATCGTCCCTCGAGAACGATCTGCGGTCCCTCGGCTTCGACGTCCGGGTGGCAGCGGACGGCGCCGAGGCCGCGACCCTGCTGGCCACCGCTCCGGCCGGCGACCGCGTGGCCCTGGTCGACGCCCGCTTCGTCGGCCACCGGCACGCCCTGCGCCTCGGCCTGACCGACCCGCGCTTCCCGCTGTCCGCGGTCCCCGGCGCCGTCACGGCCCAGTCGGCCGCCCGGCAGGTGCTGACCCGGGCCGTGGCCCGCGAGACCACCGTCGGCAGCGTCACCGCGCAGGCAGGTGCCCCCGCGCGAGCGGAGACGAGCGGGGGGGAGGCGGACGGCCTCGCCGACCGTGTCGTCACCACCCTCGACGCCGAGGGCTGCGAGGTGCACCGGCCGGAGCTGGGCAGCCTGGTCGCCGCCGTCCCCGACGACCCGCAGGCCCGCAACGAGGCACGGCAGGCGCTCGCCGCCGTCGACGACGAGGCCGTACGCCTCCGGTCAGCCGTGAAGTCCCGCGACGGCTTCTTCACCACCTTCTTCATCAGCCCTTACTCGCGCTACATCGCCCGCTGGTGCGCCCGCCGGGGTCTCACCCCCAACCAGGTCACCACCGCCTCGCTGCTCACCGCCCTGATCGCGGCCGGCTGCGCGGCGACGGGCACGCGCGTGGGGTTCGTCGCGGCCGGCGTGCTGTTGATCGCGTCCTTCGTGCTGGACTGCACCGACGGCCAGCTCGCCCGCTACGCCCTGAAGTACTCCACGCTCGGTGCCTGGCTCGACGCCACCTTCGACCGGGCCAAGGAGTACGCCTACTACGCCGGCCTCGCGCTGGGAGCGGCCCGCGGCGGCGACGACGTGTGGGCCCTCGCGCTCGGCGCGATGGTCCTGCAGAGCTGCCGGCACGTGGTCGACTTCTCCTTCAACGAGGCCAACCACGATGCCACCGCCAACACCAGCCCCACCGCCGCCCTCTCCGACAAGCTGGACAGCGTGGGCTGGACGGTGTGGGTACGCAGGATGATCGTCCTGCCCATCGGCGAGCGCTGGGCGCTGATAGCGGTCCTCACCGCGGCCACCACCCCGCGGATCACCTTCTACGTCCTGCTCGTCGGCTGCGCCTTCGCGGCGACGTACACCACGGCCGGTCGCATTCTGCGTTCGCTGACCCGCAAGGCGCAGCGGACGGACCGGGCGGCTGGGGCCCTGTACGACCTCACGGACTCCGGGCCGCTCGCCGTGCTGTGGTCCAAGCCGCTCAGGCCCCGGGGCGGAGTCCGCGCCTACACGCCGCTCGTCCTCGCCCTGTTCGGAGTCGCGCTCCTCGCCGTGGGGGTGCTGTGCTTCGGTCCGCCGGGCGCTGTCGCGGGGGGCTGGGCCTACGTGCTGTTCTCCGGCGGTGCGATCACGCAGCCCCTCAATGGCCCGCTCGACTGGCTCGTCCCCCCGCTCTTCCGGGCCGCCGAATACGGCACCGTCCTGGCACTGGCGGCCGAAGCGCACGTGAACGGAGCCCTTCCCGCGGCTTTCGGCCTGGTGGCGGCCGTCGCCTACCATCACTACGACACGGTGTACCGCATCCGCGGCAACGCCGGAGCGCCCCCGGCCTGGCTGGTGCGCTCCATCGGGGGGCACGAGGGGCGGACGCTGCTCGTCACCGTCCTGGCCGCGGTGCTCACCGCCCCGCAGTTCACGGTCGCGCTCACGGTCCTCGCCGTGGCCGTCGCCCTCGTGGTGCTCGTCGAGAGCATCCGTTTCTGGGTCTCCGCAGGAGCCCCAGCCGTACACGACGAAGGAGAACCCGCATGATCGGCCTCGTGCTGGCGGCCGGCGCCGGACGGCGTCTGCGCCCCTACACCGACACCCTGCCCAAGGCGCTGGTGCCGGTGGGGCCCGCGGGCATAGAGGGCGAACCGACCGTGCTGGACCTCACCCTCGCCAACTTCGCCGAGGTCGGCCTGACCGAGGCCGCGATCATCGTGGGCTACCGCAAGGAGGCCGTCTACGAGCGCAGGGCGGCCCTGGAGCGGAAGTACGGCCTCAAGCTCACCCTCATCGACAACGACAAGGCCGAGGAGTGGAACAACGCCTACTCGCTGTGGTGCGGCCGTGACGCCCTGAAGGACGGCGTGATCCTCGCCAACGGCGACACCGTCCACCCGGTCTCCGTCGAGCGGACGCTGCTCGCCGCGCGCGGCGAGGGCAAGAAGATCATCCTCGCCCTCGACACCGTGAAGTCCCTCGCGGACGAGGAGATGAAGGTCGTCGTCGACCCCGAGAAGGGCATGACGAGGATCACCAAGCTGATGGACCCCGCCGAGGCGACCGGCGAGTACATCGGCGTCACCCTGATCGAGGGCGACGCCGCCCCCGAGCTGGCCGACGCGCTGAAGACGGTCTGGGAGACCGACCCGCAGCAGTTCTACGAGCACGGATACCAGGAGCTGGTCAACCGCGGCTTCCGGATCGACGTGGCCCCGATCGGCGACGTCAGCTGGGTCGAGATCGACAACCACGACGACCTCGCCAGGGGACGGGAGATCGCGTGCCGCTACTGACCCGGCTGATTCCCTCGCCGGTCGTCGTGGACATCCGTCCGGGTGCCCTGGACGACCTGGCCTGCGTCCTCGCCGACGAGCGCATCGCGCAGTCCGGACGGCTCGCCGTCGCCGTCAGCGGCGGCTCCGGCGCGAAGCTGCGCGAGCGGATCGCTCCCTCGCTGCCGGGCGCCACCTGGTACGAGGTCGGCGGCGGCACCCTCGACGACGCGATCCGGCTGGCCGGCGAGATGAAGTCCGGCCACTACGACGCGGTCGTCGGTCTCGGCGGCGGCAAGATCATCGACTGCGCCAAGTTCGCCGCGGCCCGCGTCGGCCTGCCCCTGGTGGCCGTACCGACGAACCTCGCGCACGACGGCCTGTGTTCGCCGGTCGCCACGCTCGACAACGACGCCGGACGCGGTTCCTACGGTGTGCCGAACCCGATCGGGGTCGTCATCGACCTGGATGTGATCCGCGAGGCTCCGGCCCGCTTCGTCCGGGCCGGCATCGGCGACGCGATCTCCAACATCAACGCGGTCGCGGACTGGGAGCTGTCCAACCGCGTCAACGGGGAGAAGATCGACGGTCTCGCCGCGGCCATGGCCCGCCAGGCCGGCGAGGCGGTGCTGCGGCACCCCGGGGGCATCGGCGACAACGACTTCCTCCAGGTGCTCGCCGAGGCGCTGGTCCTCACCGGGATCTCGATGTCGATCTCCGGCGATTCCCGGCCCGCCTCCGGCTCCTGCCACGAGATCAACCACGCCTTCGACCTGCTCTTCCCCAAGCGGGCGGCCGCCCACGGCGAGCAGTGCGGGCTCGGCGCGGCCTTCGCGATGTACCTGCGCGGGGCGCACGAGGAGGCGGTCCACACGGCCGGGGTGCTGCACCGGCACGGGCTTCCGGTGCTGCCGGAGGAGATCGGCTTCACCGTGGACGAGTTCGTCCGCGCCGTGGAGTTCGCCCCGGAGACCCGCCCCGGCCGTTACACGATCCTCGAACACCTCGACCTCAAGACGAACCAGATCAAGGACATCTACGCCGACTATGTCAAGGCCATCGGTAGCTGAACTCCGTCCGGTCGTCCACCCCGCGGGGGTGAAGGACCGGCGCAGCGGTGAGCACTGGATGGGACGCCTCTACATGCGCGAGGTGTCCCTGCGGGTCGACCGCTACCTGGTGGGCACCAGGGTCACGCCCAACCAGCTCACGTACCTGATGACCGTCTTCGGCGTGCTCGCGGCCCCGGCCCTGCTGGTGCCGGGGATCTGGGGCGCCGTGCTCGGTGTGGTGTGCGTCCAGATGTACCTGCTGCTGGACTGCGTCGACGGCGAGATCGCGCGCTGGAAGAAGCAGTACTCGCTCAGCGGCGTCTACCTGGACCGGGTCGGCGCCTATCTCACGGACGCCGCGGTGCTCACGGGCTTCGGGCTGCGCGCCGCCGACCTGTGGGGGAGCGGCCGTATCGACTGGCTGTGGGCCTTCCTCGGCACCCTGGCCGCGCTCGGCGCCGTCCTCATCAAGGCCGAGACCGACCTGGTGGGCGTCGCCCGCCACCAGGCCGGCAAGCCGCCGGTCAAGGAGGCCGCCGCCGAGATGCGCTCCTCCGGCATGGCGCTGGCCCGCCGTGCCGCCGCGGCCCTGAAGTTCCACCGGCTGATCCTCGGCATCGAGGCGTCCCTGCTGATCCTGGTCCTCGCGATCGTCGACCACGCGCGCGGCGACCTGTTCTTCTCCCGGCTGGGTGTGGCGGTGCTGGCCGGCATCGCGCTGCTGCAGACCCTGCTGCACCTGGTGTCCATCCTCGCGTCCAGCAGGCTGAAGTGAGTGGCGTGAAGGTCGGCGCCGTCGTCATCACGATGGGCAACCGGCCCGGGGAACTGCGGGCCCTGCTCGACTCGGTCGCGGCGCAGGCCGGCGACCCGGTCGAGGTGGTCGTCGTCGGCAACGGCTCGCCGGTCCCGGAGGTGCCCGAGGGCGTGCGGACGATCGAGCTGCCCGAGAACCTGGGCATCCCCGGCGGTCGCAATGTCGGCATGGAGGCCTTCGGGCCCCGCGGCCAAGATGTCGACATATTGCTCTTCCTCGACGACGACGGGCTGCTCGCCCGGCACGACACCGCCCAGCTGTGCCGTGAGGCCTTCGAGGCCGACCCGAAGCTCGGCATCATCAGCTTCCGCATCGCCGACCCGGAGACCGGCGAGACCCAGCGCCGCCACGTGCCCCGGCTGCGCGCCTCCGATCCGATGCGCTCCTCGAGGGTCACCACCTTCCTCGGCGGCGCGAACGCCGTCCGCACCCGCGTCTTCGCCGAGGTCGGCGGCCTGCCGGACGAGTTCTTCTACGCCCACGAGGAGACCGACCTGGCCTGGCGGGCACTGGACGCCGGCTGGATGATCGACTACCGCTCCGACATGGTGCTGTACCACCCGACGACCGCGCCCTCGCGGCACGCGGTCTACCACCGCATGGTCGCCCGCAACCGCGTCTGGCTGGCCCGGCGCAACCTCCCCGCGCCTCTGGTGCCCGTCTATCTCGGCGTGTGGCTGCTGCTCACCCTGGTCCGCCGTCCCTCCCGCCCGGCCCTGCGGGCGTGGTTCGGCGGCTTCCGGGAGGGCTGGACCACGCCGTGCGGCCCGCGCCGCCCCATGAAGTGGCGCACGGTGTGGCGGCTGACCCGACTGGGCCGTCCGCCGGTGATCTGACCGACCCGGCTGGGCCGGCTCCGGGCGATCTGAGAAGCTTCTCTTACCGAAGAGAGCAAGCTTCTTACCCGAGAGAGTCCGGATTTCCACTCGTGAGTCACACAACGCATGACGGCGGAGTCGCGGTGAGTGCGATACCGACGCCCGACGAGGGGCTGACGGCTGCGGAGCTCGCCGCCAAGTACGGGCTCGCCGTGAGCGGCGCCCGCCCCTCCCTGCCCGAGTACGTCCGCCAGCTGTGGGGGCGGCGCCACTTCATCCTGGCCTTCTCCCAGGCGAAGCTGACGGCGCAGTACAGCGAGGCCAAGCTCGGCCAGCTGTGGCAGGTGGCGACGCCGCTGCTGAACGCGGGCGTGTACTACTTCATCTTCGGCGTGATCCTGCACGCGAGCCGTGGCCTGTCCCAGGACGTGTACATCCCGTTCCTGGTCACAGGCGTGTTCGTGTTCACGTTCACGCAGAGCTCGGTCATGTCCGGCGTCCGCGCGATCTCGGGCAACCTGGGGCTGGTGCGGGCCCTGCACTTCCCGCGCGCCTCACTGCCCGTCTCGTTCTCGCTGCAGCAGCTCCAGCAGCTGCTGTTCTCGATGATCGTGATGTTCGTCGTCGCGATCGGCTTCGGCAGCTACCCGAGCCTCGCCTGGCTGCTGATCGTGCCGGTCCTGCTGCTGCAGTTCCTGTTCAACACCGGGCTCGCGCTGATCGTGGCCCGGATGGGCGCCAAGACGCCGGACCTCGCACAGCTGATGCCGTTCATCCTGCGTACCTGGATGTACACCTCCGGTGTCATGTTCTCCATCAGCAAGATGATGGAGGGCCGCTCCGAGATCGCGGTCCGGCTGCTCCAGGTCAATCCGGCCGCGGTCTACATGGACCTGATGCGCTACGCGCTGATCGACGGCTACGGCGCCTCGAACCTGCCGCCGCACGTGTGGGCCATCGCGCTGTTCTGGGCGGTGGTCGTCTTCGCCGGCGGCTTCGTGTACTTCTGGAAGGCGGAGGAGCGGTACGGGCGTGGCTGAGCAGCACACCGGGGACCGCCGCCCCACCGTCATCGCGGACGACCTGCACATCGTCTACCGCGTCAACGGCGCCAGGACCGGCAAGGGCAGCGCGACGGCGGCCCTCAGCCGCATCGTCGGACGGGGCTCGGACGACGCGGCGCGCGGGGTCCGCAGGGTCCACGCCGTGCGCGGCGTGTCCTTCGTCGCCCACCGCGGCGAGGCCATCGGCCTGATCGGCTCCAACGGCTCCGGCAAGTCCACGCTGCTGCGGGCCGTAGCCGGCCTGCTGCCGGCCGAGAAGGGGAGGGTCTACACCGACGGCCAGCCCTCGCTGCTCGGTGTCAACGCGGCCCTGATGAACGACCTCACCGGCGAGCGCAACGTCGTCCTCGGCGGGCTCGCCATGGGGATGTCCCGGGAGCAGATCAGGGAGCGCTACCAGGAGATCGTGGACTTCTCGGGTATCAACGAGAAGGGGGACTTCATCACCCTGCCGATGCGCACGTACTCCTCCGGCATGGCCGCCCGGCTGCGGTTCTCCATCGCCGCCGCCAAGGACCACGACGTCCTCATGATCGACGAGGCGCTGGCCACCGGTGACCGCAAGTTCCAGAAGCGCTCGGAGGAACGCATCCGGGAACTGCGCAAGGAGGCCGGCACGGTCTTTCTGGTCAGCCACAACAACAAGTCCATCCGCGACACCTGTGACCGCGTCCTGTGGCTGGAACGCGGCGAACTGCGCATGGACGGGCCGACCGAAGAGGTTCTGAAGGAGTACGAGAAGTTCACGGGCAAGTGACCCGTTTCGGCCAGGGCCCCGCCGGAATCCGTCCGGCGGGGCCCCGCGTCCGCAACGGAATCGTCAACTCCGTTTGATGTCAGGAATCTTGGAGCCAATCGGTGTGTTGTTGTGATGTGCAGGACACCCCGACGGACCTTGCTGCGTTGTACAACGTAAGCTGTACCGGTGCCGGAAAGCGGCAAGTGGGGCCATAATGCGCGACACCCCACGCCGGGGCGACCCCGCGAATTGCCGGGCGGCGTGTCCGAAATAGTGTGTATTGGGTCGGCAGTGTAGAACGGGAGATGTGACGGCAATGGCTACGGAAACTCCCCAGCTCAACGCAGCATGTGCCGTCCCCGCGCCGGGCAGCGTCCGATGACGGCGACCGAGACGGCGCAAGACCCGGAGCGCGCCACCCTCGACAAGGCCACGAGTGAGAACTTCCCCGTGGCCCCCTTCTTCCTGCCCAGGTCCTGGCGCGCCGACCTCATGGCCGTCTACGGCTTCGCCCGCCTCGTCGACGACATCGGCGACGGTGACCTCGCGCCCGGCGGCGCCGACGCCCGCCTCCTCGGCGTGTCGGCCACGGAGGCCGAGGACCGCCTGGTCCTTCTCGACGCCTTCGAGGCCGACCTGCGCCGCGTCTTCGACGGCACCCCGCGCCATCCGCTGCTGCGCCGGCTGCAGCCCACCGTCCGCCGCCGCTCCCTCACCCCCGAGCCCTTCCTCGGACTGATCGCCGCCAACCGTCAGGACCAGCTCGTCTCCCGTTACGAGACCTACGACGACCTCCTCGCCTACTGCGAACTGTCCGCCAACCCCGTCGGCCGCCTGGTCCTCGCCGTCACCGGCACCTCCACCCCCGAGCGGGTCCGGCACTCCGACGCGGTCTGCACCGCGCTGCAGATCGTGGAGCACCTCCAGGACGTCGCCGAGGACCTGCGCCGTGACCGGATCTACCTCCCGGCCGCGGACATGAAGCGCTTTCACGTGCAGGAATCCGATCTTGGCGCGAAAACCACGGGCGCATCGGTGCGCGCCCTGGTTGCATACGAGGCACAACGCGCCCGTGATCTGCTGAATGAAGGCGCCCCCCTGGTGGGTAGCGTCCACGGCAGGTTGAAGCTGCTGCTCGCAGGGTTCGTGGCGGGGGGGAGGGCGGCGATCCGGGCGATCGCCGCCGCCGATTACGACGTACTTCCCGGCCCGCCTCGACCCGGCAAGATCCAGTTGCTGCGTGAGGCGGGCGTGATCCTGCGAGGAGAGGGGTGATCCGGACCGTGGATTCTCCGTCGCACGTGTCCGCACCGGTACTCGCCGCCTACAGCTACTGCGAGACCGTCACCGGGCAGCAGGCGCGCAACTTCGCCTACGGCATCCGCTTGCTGCCCACGCCCAAGCGCCGCGCCATGTCGGCGCTGTACGCGTTCTCCCGGCGCGTGGACGACATCGGCGACGGCGACCTGGCCGACGCGGTGAAGCTGAAGCGGCTCGAGGACACCAGGGCGCTGCTCGCCCGGGTCCGCGCGGACGAGGTCGAGGAGGACGACACCGATCCGGTCGCCGTCGCCCTCGCCCATGCGGCACGCGCTTTCCCGATCCCGCTCGGCGGCCTCGACGAGCTGATCGACGGCGTCCAGATGGACGTGCGCGGCGAGACCTACGAGACCTGGGACGACCTGAAGGTCTACTGCCGGTGCGTCGCCGGTGCCATCGGCCGCCTCTCGCTCGGCGTCTTCGGCACCGAACCGGGAACGCGCGGCACCGAACGGGCAGCCGAGTACGCCGACACGCTCGGCCTCGCCCTGCAGCTGACCAACATCCTCAGAGACGTCCGCGAGGACGCGGCCGGCGGCCGTACCTACCTGCCGGCCGACGACCTCGCCAAATTCGGCTGTTCGGCCGGATTCGACGGGCCGACCCCACCGGAGGGCTCCGACTTCGCGGGCCTCGTGCACTTCGAAGTGCGACGGGCCCGCGCCCTTTTCGCCGAGGGCTACCAGCTGCTGCCCATGCTCGACCGGCGCAGCGGCGCCTGTGTGGCCGCCATGGCCGGCATCTACCGCCGGCTGCTGGACCGCATCGAGCGCGACCCGGAGGCGGTGCTGCGCGGCCGGGTCTCGCTGCCCGGACGCGAGAAGGCGTACGTCGCGGTACGCGGTCTGTCGGGTCTGGACACCCGGCATGTGACCCGCCATGTCTCCCCCCGTTCCGTCAGGAGGCGCGCCTGATGGAACGCACCGGACCGGGAGACACGCGGCAGGCAACCCTCCGCTGCGGCGTGGCGTCCCTGACTGCGACGGCCGAGCGTGCACCGTTCACTGTGCACGCTCGGACCCCGAAGGGGCGCGGGGCCGTCCCGGACACGTGGCTGCGGCCGCGCGGCCGCGACCAGCCACGCCGGCCCGCCGGGCGGCCGACAGCGCCGCACGGCACGGCCCGCGGAGCGCTCGCGCTCGTACGGAAGGACGCACCATGAGCGACGGCTCACGCCTCGCACAGCCGCACGGCACCGCGGGAGCGGACCGCGCGGCGGCCCGTAGCGCCGTCGTGGTCGGCGGCGGGCTCGCCGGGATCACCGCGGCGCTCGCGCTCGCCGACGCGGGCGTCCGTGTCACCCTGCTCGAAGGCAGGCCCCGGCTGGGCGGGCTCGCCTTCTCCTTCCAGCGCGGCGACCTGACCGTCGACAACGGCCAGCACGTGTACCTGCGCTGCTGCTCCGCCTACCGCTGGTTCCTCGAGCGGATCGAGGGCGCGGAACTGGCACCGCTGCAGGACCGCCTGGACGTGCCCGTCGTCGACGTCGCCAAGCCCGAGGGCAGGCGGCTCGGCCGGCTGCGGCGCGACCCGCTGCCCGTCCCCCTCCACCTGGGACGAAGCCTGGCCGCCTATCCGCATCTCTCGCTCGCCGAGCGCGCCGCGGTCGGGCGGGCCGCACTCGCGCTGAAGGGGCTCGACCTCACCGATCCCGCCCTGGACACCCAGGACTTCGGCAGCTGGCTGACCGCGCACGGCCAGTCGGCGCGCGCCGTCGAGGCCCTGTGGGACCTGGTCGGGGTCGCCACCCTCAACGCGGTCGCGGGCGACGCCTCGCTGGGGCTCGCCGCGATGGTGTTCAAGACCGGTCTGCTGTCCGACCCGGGCGCGGCCGACATCGGCTGGGCCCGCGTCCCGCTGGGCGAACTGCACGACCGGCTGGCGCGCAAGGCGCTCGACTCCGCGGGCGTCCGTACCGAGGTCCGTACACGCGTCACCTCCGTCTCCACCAACGAAAACGGCACCTGGAGCGTTCAGGTTCCCGGCGAGCGCCTGGAAACGGACGCCGTCGTCCTCGCCGTTCCCCAGCGCGAGGCCCACGGCCTGCTGCCGCCCGGCGCCCTCGACGTCCCCGAGCAGTTGCTCGCGATCGGCACCGCGCCGATCCTCAACGTCCATGTCGTCTACGACCGCAAGGTGCTCGCGCGGCCCTTCTTCGCCGCCCTCGGCACCCCCGTGCAGTGGGTCTTCGACCGCACCGACGCCTCCGGACTGACCGAAGGTCAGTATCTGGCGCTGTCCCAGTCGGCCGCGCAGGCGGAGATCGACCTGCCCGTCGCCGATCTGCGCGAGCGCTATCTGCCGGAGCTTGAACGGCTCATTCCGGGTACCCGGGGCGCCGTGGTGAGGGACTTCTTCGTGACCCGGGAGCGCACGGCCACGTTCGCGCCCACCCCCGGCGTCGGGCGGCTGCGGCCCGGCGCGCGCACCAAGGCCCCCGGCCTGTACCTGGCCGGAGCGTGGACCGCCACCGGGTGGCCCGCGACCATGGAGAGTGCGGTCCGCAGTGGAGTGAACGCGGCCGACGCCGCGCTCAGCGCCCTCGGCCGGCCCCGCCCCCGCCACCTCTTCGAGTTCGAGGAGGCGGCCTGATGCCTGATCAGGAGCCCGCGGCAGGCCCCCGCACCCCCGGTACCGCAACAAGAGGAGAGACTGTGCCCACTGTGCCCCCGGCCTCGACGCCCGCCCCGCGGGCCGCGGTGGACGTGACCGCGCTGCTGGAGCGCGGCCGGACCCTGGCCACTCCGGTCCTGCGTGCGGCCGTCGACCGGCTGGCGTCTCCGATGGACACCGTCGCCGCCTACCACTTCGGCTGGATCGACGCCGCCGGCAACCCTGCCGACGGCGACGGCGGCAAGGCCGTGCGCCCCGCGCTCGCCGTGCTCTCCGCCGAGGTCACCGGCGCCGCGCCCGAGGTGGGAATCCCCGGCGCCGTCGCCGTCGAACTCGTCCACAACTTCTCGCTGCTGCACGACGACCTGATGGACGGCGACGAGCAGCGCCGGCACCGCGACACCGTCTGGAAGGTGCACGGCCCCGCCCAGGCCATCCTGGTCGGCGACGCCCTGTTCGCCCTTGCCAACGAGGTTCTGCTGGAGCTCGGCACCGTCGAGGCGGGCCGCGCCACCCGCCGGCTCACCACCGCCACCCGCGCCCTGATCGACGGTCAGGCGCAGGACATCTCCTACGAGCACCGGGACCGCGTCAGCGTCGAGGAGTGTCTGGAGATGGAGGGCAACAAGACCGGCGCGCTGCTCGCCGCGTCCAGCTCCATCGGCGCGGTCCTCGGCGGTGCGGACGACGCCACCGCCGACGCGCTGGAACGCTACGGCTACCACCTGGGCCTCGCCTTCCAGGCCGTCGACGACCTGCTCGGCATCTGGGGCGACCCGGAGGCCACCGGCAAGCAGACGTGGAGCGACCTGCGCCAGCGCAAGAAGTCCCTGCCGGTCGTGGCCGCCCTCGCGGCCGGCGGCCCCGCCTCCGAGCAGCTCGGCGAGATCCTTGCCGCGGACGCCAAGAGCAGCGACTTCGAGAACTTCTCCGAGAAGGAGTTCGCGGCCCGCGCGGCTCTCATCGAGCAGGCCGGCGGCCGCGACTGGACGGCCGGGGAAGCGCGCCGTCAGCACACCGTCGCCATCGAAGCCCTCGACGCCGTCGACATGCCCGACCGGGTGCGGGAGTCCTTCACGGCGCTGGCTGACTTCGTCGTCGTACGAAAGAGATGATCACTATCGGTCGAACACGCCTCGCGTAGTCGCCGGCCGGTGTCCGAGGATCTACCCGAGGACACCGGCCGACGGCGGACCCACAGCAGCACGACTCGCACGACTGCACGAAGGGGAAGCCATGACAGCGACGACCGACGGAAGTACCGGGGCGACTGTGCCGTCCCGCGCTGCCGCGGCCAGCGACACCACCCTCATCACCCCCGAGACGGCCGGGGTACAAGAAGCCGCCGCCCGCGCCGCACGGCGTGCCACCGACTTCCTGCTCGCGCGGCAGGACGCCCAGGGCTGGTGGAAGGGCGACCTGGAGACCAACGTCACCATGGACGCCGAGGACCTGCTGCTCCGCCAGTTCCTGGGGATCCGCGACGAGCTGACCACGCAGGCCACCGCGAAGTTCATCCGCGGCGAGCAGCGTGAGGACGGCACCTGGGCCACCTTCTACGGCGGGCCCGGAGAGCTGTCCACCACCATCGAGGCCTACGTCGCCCTGCGCCTGGCCGGCGACGCGCCCGACGAGCCGCACATGGCGAAGGCGTCGGCCTGGATCCGCGAGCGCGGCGGCATCGCCGCCTCCCGGGTCTTCACCCGGATCTGGCTCGCCCTGTTCGGCTGGTGGAAGTGGGAGGACCTGCCCGAACTCCCGCCGGAGCTCATCTACTTCCCCACCTGGTTCCCGCTCAACATCTACGACTTCGGCTGCTGGGCGCGGCAGACGATCGTGCCGCTGACCATCGTCTCCGCCAAGCGCCCGGTGCGCCCCGCGCCGTTCCCGCTGGACGAGCTGCACACCGACCCGGCCAACCCCAACCCGCCGCAGCCGCTCGCCCCGGTGACGAGCTGGGACGGGCTGTTCCAGCGGCTCGACAAGGTTGTCCGCGGCTACCGCAAGGTGGCCGTGCGCAGACTCCGCAGGGCCGCGCTGAACTCCGCCGCCCGCTGGATCGTCGAGCGGCAGGAGAACGACGGCTGCTGGGGCGGCATCCAGCCTCCGGCGGTGTACTCGGTCATCGCCCTGCACCTGCTCGGCTACGACCTCCAGCATCCGGTGCTGCGCGAGGGACTCGCCTCGCTGGACCGTTTCGCCGTCTGGCGCGAGGACGGCGCCCGGATGATCGAGGCCTGCCAGTCGCCGGTGTGGGACACCTGCCTCGCCACCATCGCGCTCGTCGACGCCGGGCTGCCCGCCGACCATCCGCAGCTGGTCAAGGCGGCCGACTGGATGCTCGGCGAGGAGATCGTCCGGCCCGGCGACTGGTCCGTGCGTCGGCCGGGGCTTCCGCCGGGCGGCTGGGCGTTCGAGTTCCACAACGACAACTACCCCGACATCGACGACACGGCCGAGGTCTCCCTCGCGCTGCGCCGGGTCAGGCACCACGACCCCGAGCGCGTGGAGAAGGCCATCGGGCGGGCGGTGCGCTGGAACCTGGGGATGCAGTCGAAGAACGGCGCGTGGGGCGCCTTCGACGTCGACAACACCAGCCCGTTCCCGAACCGGCTGCCGTTCTGCGACTTCGGCGAGGTCATCGACCCCCCGTCCGCCGACGTCACCGCGCACGTGGTGGAGATGCTCGCCGCCGAGGGGCTCGCGCACGACCCGCGCACCCGGCGCGGCATCGACTGGCTGCTCGCCGAACAGGAGCCGGACGGCTCGTGGTTCGGACGCTGGGGCGTCAACTACATCTACGGCACCGGCTCGGTGGTGCCCGCGCTGACCGCGGCCGGGCTGCCCGGCTCGCACCCGGCGATCCGGCGGGCGGTGGCCTGGCTCGAGAGGGTGCAGAACGACGACGGCGGCTGGGGCGAGGACCTGCGCTCCTACAAGTACGTCAAGGAGTGGAGCGGCCGGGGCGCCTCCACCGCCTCGCAGACCGCGTGGGCACTGATGGCGCTGCTCGCGGCGGGGGAGAAGGACTCCAAGGCCGTCGAGCGCGGCATCCAGTGGCTCGCCGGCACCCAGCGCGAGGACGGCACCTGGGACGAGCCGTACTTCACCGGCACCGGCTTCCCGTGGGACTTCTCCATCAACTACCACCTGTACCGGCAGGTCTTCCCGCTCACCGCGCTCGGCCGGTACCTGCACGGCGACCCCTTCGAACGCGGCGTCCTCGTCCGCACGCCACTGCCCGAGGCGAAGGGGAGCTGACGTGACCACCCGGCCCGCCTCCGTCCCGCTGCTGGTCGCCTGCGCGCTCGGCATCGAGCACCTCGCCCTGCGCACCGGGGACAGGAGCGGGGCGGACGGGCCGGTCACCTTCCTCCGTACGGGCATGGGCCCCCGCGCGGCGGAACGCTCCGTCGTCCGGCAGCTCGCGGACCCGGCACTCGCCGACGCGGCCGTACTGGCCACCGGTTTCTGCGCCGGTCTTGCCCCCGGCATGCACCCCGGCGACCTGGTGGTCGCCGAGCAGACCCGGGACCCGCGCGGCAGCGTGGCCTGTGTGGGCACCGAACTGCTGGTCAAGGAACTCGTGCGCCTCCTGCCCGGACGCACGGTCCACACCGGCCCGCTCACCGGCTCCGACCACGTCGTGCGGGGACACGAGCGGTCCGACCTGCTCGCGACCGGTGCGATCGCGGTCGACATGGAGTCCGCGGCCACGCTCCGTACGGCCGTGCGCGACGGTGAGCGCCCCGTCGCCGCCGTCCGGGTGGTCGTGGACGCTCCCGAACATGAACTCGTCCGGATCGGCACCGTACGCGGCGGAATATCGGCTTTCCGCGTTCTTCGATCTGTTCTTCCCGCATTTTTCGAATGGCACCGTTCTTTGCCGCTCCCCCGGAGGTGAGCCAGATGGCCATGCCGTTGCGTCAGTCCATCAAGGTCGCTACATACCTGGCCGAACAGAAGCTGCGCAAGCGGGACAAGTTTCCGCTCATCGTCGAGCTGGAGCCGCTCTTCGCCTGCAACCTCAAGTGCGAGGGCTGTGGCAAGATCCAGCACCCGGCGGGCGTGCTCAAGCAGCGCATGCCGGTCGCCCAGGCCGTGGGTGCGGTGCTGGAGTCCGGTGCGCCGATGGTCTCCATCGCCGGTGGCGAACCCTTGATGCATCCTCAGATCGACGAGATCGTCCGCCAGCTGGTGGCCAAGCGGAAGTACGTCTTCCTGTGCACCAACGCGATGCTGCTGCGCAAGAAGATCGACGAATTCAAGCCCTCTCCCTACTTCGCCTTCGCCGTGCACATCGACGGGCTGCGCGAGCGGCACGACGAGTCCGTCGCGAAGGAGGGTGTGTTCGACGAGGCGGTGGAGGCCATCAAGGAGGCCAAGCGGCGTGGCTTCCGGGTGACCACCAACTCGACGTTCTTCAACACCGACACCCCGCAGACGATCATCGAGGTGCTGAACTTCCTCAACGACGAGCTGAAGGTGGACGAGATGATGATCTCGCCCGCCTACGCCTACGAGAAGGCTCCGGACCAGGAGCACTTCCTCGGCGTCGAGCAGACCCGCGAGCTGTTCAAGAAGGCGTTCTCCGGCGGCAACCGCAGGCGCTGGCGGCTCAACCACTCCCCGCTCTTCCTGGACTTCCTGGAGGGCAAGGTCGACTTCCCGTGCACCGCGTGGGCGATCCCGAACTACTCGCTCTTCGGCTGGCAGCGCCCCTGCTACCTGATGAGCGACGGGTACGTGCCGACGTACCGCGAACTCATCGAGGAGACCGACTGGGACAAGTACGGCCGCGGCAAGGATCCGCGCTGCGCCAACTGCATGGCGCACTGCGGCTACGAGCCCACCGCCGTCCTCGCCACCATGGGTTCGCTGAAGGAGTCGCTGCGGGCCATGCGCGAGACCGTCTCCGGAAACCGGGAGTGACGCGATGACCGCCGTCCCCCTGGGCGTTCCCGAGGTCCCGGCCCGGCCGGTCGCACCGCGCCGGCCGTCGCGGCAGATCCATGTCGGGCCGGTGGCGGTCGGGGGCGGAGCCCCGGTGTCGGTGCAGTCGATGACGACGACCCGGACGTCGGACGTCGGCGCCACCCTGCAGCAGATCGCGGAACTCACCGCGTCCGGCTGCCAGATCGTCCGCGTGGCCTGCCCCACGCAGGACGACGCGGACGCCCTCGCGACCATCGCCAGGAAGTCGCAGATCCCGGTGATCGCGGACATCCACTTCCAGCCGAAGTACGTGTTCGCGGCGATCGAGGCCGGGTGTGCGGCCGTACGCGTCAATCCCGGCAACATCAAGAAGTTCGACGACCAGGTGAAGGAGATCGCGCGCGCCGCCAAGGACCACGGCACACCGATCCGGATCGGGGTCAACGCGGGCTCGCTGGACAGGCGCCTGTTCCAGAAGCACGGCAGGGCGACGCCGGAGGCGCTCGTCGAGTCCGCGCTGTGGGAGGCGTCCCTCTTCGAGGAGTACGACTTCCGGGACATCAAGATCTCGGTCAAGCACAACGACCCGGTCGTGATGATCGAGGCCTACCGTCAGCTCGCCGAACAGTGCGACTATCCGCTGCACTTGGGCGTGACCGAGGCCGGCCCGGCCTTTCAGGGCACGATCAAGTCGGCCGTCGCCTTCGGGGCGTTGCTCTCCCAGGGCATCGGCGACACGATCCGCGTCTCGCTGAGCGCGCCTCCGGCCGAGGAGGTCAAGGTCGGCATCCAGATCCTGGAGTCGCTCGGCCTCAGGCAGCGGCGGCTGGAGATCGTCTCCTGCCCGTCCTGCGGCCGTGCCCAGGTCGACGTCTACAAACTCGCCGAGGAGGTCACCGCGGGCCTCGACGGGATGGAGGTGCCGCTCAGGGTCGCGGTGATGGGGTGTGTGGTGAACGGTCCGGGCGAGGCCCGCGAGGCCGACCTCGGAGTTGCCTCGGGCAACGGGAAGGGGCAGATCTTCGTCAAGGGCGAGGTCGTCAAGACCGTTCCCGAGTCGAAGATCGTGGAGACCCTCATCGAGGAGGCCATGAAGCTCGCCGAGCCGACGAGCCCCGCAGACGAATGAGTTGAGCACACACGGCACGGACCGAGAGGGGGCCCAGCGTGACCATTCTGGAGAACATCCGGGGACCACGCGACCTGAAGGCGCTGTCCGAGGCGGAACTCGGCGCACTGTCCGAGGAGATACGCGAGTTCCTGGTGCAAGCGGTGTCGAGGACCGGCGGTCACCTCGGGCCCAATCTGGGGGTGGTGGAACTGACCGTCGCCCTGCACCGGGTCTTCGAGTCACCGGTCGACCGCATCCTGTGGGACACCGGCCATCAGTCCTATGTACACAAGCTACTGACGGGACGTCAGGACTTTTCCAAGCTGCGCGGCAAGGGCGGACTGTCCGGCTATCCCTCGCGCGAGGAGTCCGAGCACGACGTCATCGAGAACAGCCACGCCTCCACCGCGCTCGGCTGGGCCGACGGCCTGGCCAAGGCCAACCAGGTGCAGGGGGAGAAGGGGCATGTGGTCGCCGTCATCGGCGACGGCGCGCTGACCGGCGGCATGGCCTGGGAGGCGCTGAACAACATCGCGGCCGCCAAGGACCGCCCGCTGATCATCGTCGTCAACGACAACGAACGCTCCTACGCCCCGACCATCGGCGGCCTCGCCAACCACCTGGCCACCCTGCGCACCACCGACAGCTACGAGAAGATCCTCGCCTGGGGCAAGGAGGTCCTGCTGCGCACCCCGATCGTCGGGAACACCGTCTACGAGTCCCTGCACGGCGCGAAGAAGGGCTTCAAGGACGCCTTCGCCCCACAGGGCATGTTCGAGGACCTGGGCCTGAAGTACGTCGGCCCGATCGACGGCCACGACGTCAAGGCCGTCGAGTCGGCGCTGCGCCGCGCGAAACGCTTCCACGGCCCGGTCCTGGTCCACTGCCTCACCGTCAAGGGCCGCGGCTACGAACCCGCCCTCGCCCACGAGGAGGACCACTTCCACACCGTCGGCGTGATGGACCCGCTCACGTGCGAACCCCTCGTGCCCTCGGGCGGCCCGTCCTGGACCTCGGTGTTCGGCGACGAGATCGTCCGCATCGGTGAGGAACGGGACGACGTCGTCGCCATCACCGCGGCCATGCTGCACCCGGTCGGGCTCGCCAGGTTCGCCGAGCGCTTCCCCGACCGCGTGTGGGACGTGGGCATCGCCGAGCAGCACGCGGCCGTCTCGGCGGCCGGCCTCGCCACCGGCGGGCTGCACCCGGTCGTCGCCGTCTACGCCACCTTCCTCAACCGCGCCTTCGACCAGCTGCTCATGGACGTCGCCCTGCACCGCTGCGGCGTCACCTTCGTGCTCGACCGGGCCGGCGTCACCGGTGCCGACGGGCCCTCCCACAACGGCATGTGGGACATGTCGATCCTCCAGGTCGTGCCCGGCCTGAGGATCGCCGCACCGCGCGACGCGGGCCAGCTGCGCGCCCAGTTGCGGGAGGCCGTCGCCGTGGACGACGCGCCCACCCTGGTCCGTTTCCCGAAGGAGTCGGTCGGCCCGGACATCCCGGCGGTCGGCCGGGTCGGCGGGATGGACGTGCTGTACCGCGCCGAGCGCGCCGAGGTACTGCTGGTGGCCGTCGGCGTGATGGCCCCGGTGTGTCTCCAGACGGCCGATCTGCTCGCCGCGCGCGGCATCGACTGCACGGTGGTGGATCCGCGCTGGGCCAAGCCCGTGGACCCCGCGCTGCCGGGGCTCGCCGCCGAACACCGACTGGTGGCCGTGGTGGAGGACAACAGCCGGTCCGCGGGCGTCGGTTCGGCCGTGGCCCTTGCCCTCGGCGACGCCGACGTGGACGTGCCGGTGCGGCGCTTCGGCATCCCGGAGCAGTTCCTCGCGCACGCCAAGCGGGGCGAGGTGCTCGCCGACATCGGCCTCACGCCCGTCGAGATCGCCGGGCGGATCAGTGCGAGCCTGGCCGTCAAGGACGCGGACGGCGCAGCCAAGGAGAGTGAATGAGCACGGAGTTCGACCTCGGCGCGCTGCTCGGCGAGCGCGGAGCCGAACGCTACGAGCTGCACACCAAGTACCTGAACCCGCAGCTCCCGCGCATGCTGCACACCATCGGTTTCGACAAGGTCTACGAGCGGGCCGAGGGCGCCCACTTCTTCGACGCGGACGGCAACGACCACCTGGACATGCTCGCCGGGTTCGGGGTGATGGGCCTCGGCCGCCATCACCCGGTCGTCCGCAAGGCGCTGCACGACGTGCTCGACCTGGACCTCGCCGACCTCACCCGGTTCGACTGCCAGCCGCTGCCCGGCCTGCTCGCCGAGCGCCTCCTCACCCACAGCCCGCACCTGGACCGGGTGTTCTTCGGCAACAGCGGCACCGAGGCCGTCGAGACGGCCCTGAAGTTCGCCCGGTACGCCACCGGCAAGCCCCGCGTCCTCTACTGCGACCACGCCTTCCACGGTCTGACCACCGGCTCCCTGTCGGTCAACGGCGAGCGCGGCTTCCGTGACGGCTTCGCCCCGCTGCTGCCCGACACCGCCGTACCCCTCGGCGATCTCGACGCACTGGCGCGGGAGCTGAAGAAGGGCGACGTGGCCGCGCTGATCGTGGAGCCGATCCAGGGCAAGGGTGTGCACGAGGCCCCGCCCGGCTATCTGCGCGCCGCCCAGGAACTCCTGCACCGGCACAAGGCGCTGCTCATCGCCGACGAGGTGCAGACCGGGCTCGGCCGTACCGGCGACTTCTACGCCTACCAGCACGAGGACGGCGTCGAACCCGACCTGGTGTGCGTGGCCAAGGCCCTGTCCGGGGGGTACGTCCCGGTCGGTGCCACGCTCGGCAAGGACTGGATCTTCAAGAAGGTCTACTCGTCCATGGACCGGGTCCTCGTCCACTCGGCGAGCTTCGGGTCCAACGCCCAGGCCATGGCATGCGGCCTCGCGGTGCTGTCCGTCATGGAGAACGAGCAGATCGTCGCGGGCGTACGCCGGACCGGCGAGCTGCTGAAGTCCCGGCTGACGGCGCTGGTCGACACGTACGAGCTGCTCGCCGACGTGCGCGGCCGGGGCCTGATGATCGGCATCGAGTTCGGCCGGCCCGCCTCGCTGAAGCTGCGCAGCCGCTGGACCATGCTCCAGGCGGCCCGCAAGGGCCTGTTCGCGCAGATGGTGGTCGTACCGCTGCTGCAGCGGCACCGGATCCTCACCCAGGTCTCCGGCGACCATCTGGAGGTGATCAAGCTGATCCCGCCGCTGATCATCGACGAGGCGGACGTCGACCGCTTCGTGGACGCCTTCACGGCCGTGATGGACGACGCCCACAGCGGCGGCGGCCTGATGTGGGACTTCGGCAAGACCCTGATCAAGCAGGCCGTGGCCAACCGCTGACGGCTCCGCCAGGCTTTTGCCCCTGAGGCAAGAAAATTGCCCCACGGGCAAGGCTGGGGCTGAATGGAGGCATGAACGCCTCAGACGCCGGGCCACCGGCGGGTCCGGGCGACGAGCTGTCCGCCGTCGCACCGCAGCTGCGCGGACTGCGTCGGCGCGCCGGTCTGACCCTGGAGGCCGCGGCCCGCGCAGCGGGACTCTCGCCGGCGCATCTGTCCCGGCTGGAGACCGGACAGCGGCAGCCGTCGCTGCCGATGCTGCTGGCCCTCGCCCGCATCTACGGTACGACCGTCGCAGAACTGCTCGGCGAGAGGGTCGCCGACCGGGACGCGATCGTGCGGGCCGGGGACATGGAGCCGACCCGGGCGGGCGGCTGGACGTACTTCCAGGCCGGTGCGCCGGGCCGCGCCATGCAGGCCCTGCGGGTGCGCGTGCCGTACGGCTCGCAGGGCGACATCGTGCGCGTCCATCCCGGCGAGGAGTGGCTCCACGTCCTGCGGGGCCGGCTGCGGCTGCGCCTCGGTGACACCACGCACCTGCTCGCGCCCGGCGACAGCGCGCACTTCGACTCCCTCACCCCGCACCGGCTCGCCGCCGAGGACCACGACGGCGTCGAGCTGCTGTTCGTCCACACCCTGCTGCAGAGCCCCACGGCCACGCTGTGCCTCGGGGCGTCGACCGGAGACCTGTCATGAGCAACTTCGAGACGAAGTTCCCCCGTTCCCTGTGGATCCGCCTGATCATCTACATCGCCGCCGGCCACCTTCTGGCCGCGTTCCTCTTCCTGCTGTTCTCCCTGGGGGCGAAGAACTGACTCGGCGGCGCCGTGTGCGGTTCAGTCCAGCAGGCGTTCGCGCAGGCGGTCGCGGGACGCCGGGGTGAGGCCGAGGCCCTGCTCCAGGTAGACGCCCACCCCGCCCCAGCTCTCCTCGATGGTCTCGAACGCCGCCTCGAGGTACTCGGTGCGGGCGTCGAAGAGTGGACTGAGCAGCTCCATGACCTCAGGGGTGTACGCGGTGTCCGCGCTGCCGCTGCGGTGGACCTTGTAGCGCCGGTGCTTGGCGTTGGACTCCAGATAGTCCGCGACGATCGCATCGCGCTCCACCCCCAGGGCGAGGAGTGTCACGGCCATGGAGATGCCCGCGCGGTCCTTGCCCGCCGCGCAGTGCATCAGGGCGGGCACGCTGTCCTCGCAGAGCGCGCCCAGTACCCGGGAGTGCTCGGCGGTGCGCTCCTTGACGATCGTCCGGTACGAGGCGATCATCCGGGCCGCGCCCTTGCCCTCGGCCAGGATCCCGCGCAGCTGGTCCACGTCGCCGTCGCGGACCATCTTCCAGAACTCGGCGCCGTCCGCCGGGTCGCTCAGCGGCAGGTTCACGTTCCGCACGCCGGGCAGTTCGACGTCCGGGCCCTCCAGCTTCTGGTCGGCCGCGTTGCGGAAGTCGAAGATCGTGTGCAGGCCCAGCGAGGCGAGGAAGGCCGAGTCCTCCTCGGTCGCGTGCGCCAGGTGGCCGCTGCGGAACAGCACGCCGTACCGCACCCGGCGCCCGTCCACGGTCGGCAGGCCGCCCACGTCACGGAAATTGCGCACTCCGGCCAGCTCCGGCTCGGTCGACGGGACGTGCTGTGTCACGGGGGCTCCTCCCGGCTCGGGGCCCGCCGTCGCGTCTCGCCGACGGGCGCTCCGACGACCATACGACATCGGTTTCCTCGGGCAAGGAGTTGTCCACAGGCATTGTCACCGGGGGCTCCGGGGCCTGATGATGTTGGCACTTGAGCGGATCTGTTGGCACCTGTGAGGTCTTACGTGGTGGACATCGCCGAAGACGGTCGTACCTGGCTCCTCTCGGGGCCCACCAGCAGCTACGCGCTGCATCTCACCGATGCGGACGAACTGCTCCACCTGCACTGGGGGCCACGCATTGCGCTCGCGGACGCCGAGGCCCTCGCCGCGGACCCGCTGCCGGGCTACTGGCCCTTCGAGTCCCCGCTCGACGGCCGCGAGGAGTACCCCGTCGAGGGCGGCCCGCGCTTCGTCCGCCCCGCCCTGTCCGTGCGCACCGACGACCGCCGCGGCACCGAGTGGCGTTTCGTGACGTACGACACGGAGGGCGGGGAGTTGCGGCTGCGCTTCGACGACGACGGTCTCGCCGTCACCCTGCACTACCGGATGCGCGGCGACGTCGTCGAACGCCGGGTCACCGTGGCCAACGGCACGGACGCGCGTGCGGAGCTGCTGCGCGCCGACGCGGCCACCTGGACCCTGCCCGACCGTGACGGCTGGCGCCTCTCCCAGCTGCACGGCCGCTGGGCCGCCGAGTCCCGGCTCGCCAGCGCGCCGCTCACCTACGGCGAGAAGGTCATCGGCAGCCGCCGCGGCCACACCGGGCACCAGCACCTGCCCTGGGTGGCGCTCGACACCGACGCCACCGAGGAACACGGCGAGGTCTACGGCTGCGCGCTGGGCTGGTCCGGCTCCTGGCGCATCGCGGTCGCCCAGCTTCCGGACGCGCGCGTGCAGATCACCGGCGGAGCCGGCCACGACGACTCGGGGCTGCTGCTCCTTCAGCCGGGGGAGTCGTACACCACTCCGGTCTTCGCGGGCCTGTGGAGCGCCGGCGGCTTCGGCGGCGCGAGCCGCACGTGGCACGCGTACCAGCGCGCGTACGTCATCCCGGACGCCGGGCGGGACCGGCCGGTGCTCTTCAACTCCTGGGAGGCGACCTACTTCGACATCTCCGAGGAGCAGCAGCTCGCCCTCGCCCGGCGGGCCGCCGAGATCGGGGTCGAGCTGTTCGTCGTGGACGACGGCTGGTTCGGTGCCCGCACCAGCGACCGTGCGGGCCTCGGCGACTGGACGCCCAACCCCGACCGCTTCCCGCACGGCCTGAAGCCCCTCGCCGACCAGGTGCACGGCCTCGGCATGCAGTTCGGCATCTGGGTCGAGCCCGAGATGGTCAACCCGGACAGCGAGCTGTACCGCGCCCACCCCGACTGGGTGCAGTACCAGCCGGGACGCAAGCGGACGGAACTGCGCAACCAGCTCGTCCTCAACCTCGCCCGCGAGGACGTCCAGGAGTACCTGTGGGAGCAGCTGGACACCCTGCTCTCCAGCGCGCCGATCGACTATGTCAAGTGGGACTTCAACCGCTGCTTCACCGACGCCGGCTGGCCGGGCGAGCGGTACCCGCAGCGCCTGTGGGTGGACCACGTCCGCGCGCTGTACGCCCTGCTGGACCGGCTGCGCGCGGCCCACCCCCGGGTCGCCTTCGAGTCCTGCTCGGGCGGCGGCGGCCGGATCGACCTCGGGGTGCTGAGCCGTACCGACCAGGTGTGGACCTCCGACAACACCGACCCGCTCGACCGCCTGGCCATCCAGCACGGCTTCAGCCAGATCCATCCCGCCCGGGTGATGGCCGCCTGGGTCACCGACAGCCCGAACACCCAGCTCAACGGTCGGTTCAGCTCCCTGCGCTTTCGCTTCGTGAGCGCCATGGCGGGCGTCCTCGGGGTCGGCGGCGACCTGACCGAGTGGACGGCCGAGGAGCTGGCCGAGGCCCGGCGGTGGGTCGAGCTCTACAAGGAGATCCGCCCGGTCGTGCAGCAGGGCGAGCTGTACCGGCTGCGGCCGCCGGGCGGCGGTCTGAGCGCCGTGCAGTACGTCCTCGGGGAGGAGACGGTGGTCCTCGCGTGGCTCCAGGCGCAGAGCTACGGCGAGCCGGTGCCGGCGCTGCGGCTGCGCGGACTCGACCCCACCGCATCGTACGAATGCCGGGAAACGGGCGAGGTCCACCGGGGTGCCGTGCTGCTGCACCACGGGCTGCGGACCGGACTGAAGGGCGATCTGGATGCCGCGGTTCTCCGATTTCGCCGCATCTGAGCCTTCCGCCGCAATTGTTGCTTTCGATGGAACATGCCCTGAATCGGCGGGTGATGGCGGGGCGGCGTGCGGAGGGCGCCATGGCCGTCTGTCACCCGGCATCGCAACCACCTGGCCGTATTCCTGGATCGCACATGATTTAAGGGTGTCTCATCTCACGGTTCGTCAACCCTTCCTTACGGTCGCGTAGGTCACATCCGAAGGTGAATCATGGTCCGATGTGGCAGACGATTCGAAGAATGACAACAGATCAGTGATCGGGTCGTACGTGGCGGTGGGGGACAGCTTCACCGAGGGCGTCGGCGACCCCGGGCCCGACGGGGCGTTCGTGGGCTGGGCCGACCGGTTCGCGGTACTGCTCGCCGACCGGCGGCCCGAGGGCGACTTCACCTACTCCAATCTCGCGGTGCGCGGGAAACTCCTCGACCAGATCGTGCAGGACCAGGTCCCCAAGGCCGTCGAAATGGCCCCCGACCTGGTCTCCTTCTGCGCCGGCGGCAACGACATCATCCGCCCCGGCACCGATCCGGACGAGGTGGCCGAGCGCTTCGAACGAGCCGTGGCCCGGCTCACCGGCGTGGCCGGCACGGTCATGGTGACGACCGGCTTCGACACCCGTGGTGTCCCCGTGCTCAAGCATCTGCGCGGCAAGATCGCCACGTACAACGGGCACGTACGGGCCATCGCCGACCGGTACGGCTGCCCCGTGCTCGACCTGTGGTCCCTGAAGTCGGTGCAGGACCGCAGAGCCTGGGACAGCGACCGGCTGCACCTCTCACCCGAGGGGCACACGCGCGTGGCGCTGCGCGCCGGCCAGGTCCTCGGCCTGGAGGTCCCGGCCGACCCCGAGCAGCCGTGGCCTCCGCTGCCGCCCCGGGGCACCCTGGAGATCCGCCGCGACGACGTCCACTGGGCCCGCGAGTACCTCGTCCCCTGGATCGGCCGCCGTCTGCGCGGCGAGTCCTCCGGCGACCACGTCACGGCGAAGGGCACCCTGTCGCCCGACGACATCAAGATGCGCATCGCGTCGGTGGCCTGACCGGCACCGACCCCGCCCCGCACCGCACGCGCGCGGGGCAGGGTCGTCACCGGCAGGCCCTGGGCCCCGTCGTCGAAGTCCCGCCTGCCCCGCGACGCCGGGCACGCTCCGCCACTGCCTCAAGGGCGTGGGAGGTGCTCCCTCTCGCCGTACCGACCGAAAGCCCGAGTACGTCCACTACGAGGGCTTCCGAACCGGCACGCCGACAGCACGCACCGGACGCCGCTCCTTGACGGACAGACGTCGCCTGCCGGGGCACTAGGGCGTGTTTCGAAAGTCCCGTCTGGTCCGCGACGCCTGGCCAGGCACCTCGCCGCGTTGTCGGGATCGTCCACGTACGCCCGGTACGAGGGCGACCCTCCGGCTTGCGATGCACCGCACCAGACGCCGCGGACCCCGCCCTCCGGGCGGACGACGCCACTTTCGAAACACGCCCTAGCGTTCTGGCGACACGGCTCGGTCCAGTCCCAGTTCCCGCGCGAGTGCGCCGTCCACCCATTCCTGCGCGCGCCTGCGTGGCACCGCCCCGGAATACGACGTCAGTTGGACCGCGAGGCCGTCGAGCAGTGCGGTCAGTCGGAGAGCGGTGCCGGGCGGGTCGGCGCAGGTGAACTCGCCCGCCGCCACACCCTCGGCGATGACCTCCGCGATCGCCGCCTTCCACTGCCGGTCCAGGTCCCGGGTGACCTCCCGCAGCGCCGGCTCACGCAGGGCCGCCGCCCAGCCCTCGATCCACAGCCGCCAGCCCTTGGCCTGCCCGGTCGGCGCGTACCAGCGCACCGCGGCCCGCAACCGGCGCAACGCGGACGTCCGCCGGCCCAGCAGCCTGCGCAACTGCGCGAGATCGTCCTTGGCCGCATGCCCGAACGCGGCCGCGACCAGCTTCTCCTTCGTCGAGAAGTGGTACAGCACCAGCGCGTTGCTCACCCCGAGCGCCGCGGCCACGTCGGAGATCCTGACCGCCGCCACGCCCCGCGCCTCGATCTGACCGACGGCGGCCCGCAGCAGCTCCTTCCGCCGCTCGGCCACGCTCAACCGCACTCTCGCCACGCGGTCACCCTAATCCGTCGCCAAGGGCAGCGCCGAAGACCCCGTCCCCACCCCACGCGCCGCGCGGGCCCGAGGGTCGGTCACGGAACCGCCGGGGACCGGTGCTCGCTGTGCCGCGCGTCGCAGACATCCGGTGGGCTGTCTCGCGGCGTGGCCGCCGATGCCGGCCCGTCGGCCGGCCCGTGGCCTTCCGGGCCGCGCCGAGACGCCGACGACGGGGACCGGTCAGTACCGGCCGAAGCGGTCCGCGATCACCGGCAGCCGGTCGGCCACCTGGGCGTGGGCGGCCGCGCGGGGGGTCGTGCCGTCGGCGTCCGCACGGTCGGGTGGGCGGGGCGCGGTCCGGGGCTTGGACGAGGGCGCCCGCCGCCGGTGCGGCCGCGTGCGGCCGTCTCGGTGTCCCGCCCCCGCGCAGGGCGTCCGGCCCGGCGGCCACGCGTGCGTGCCCGCCCCGCGTGCCGTCGGGAAGGGCGGCCACGCGCGTGCGCGGCGCCTTCTCCGGGTACGCACGTGTGCCGGGCGTCCGGTGGCATGGTGCCTCCAGGGCGGTCGTGGACGGTGGCCGGAGAGGGGGCCGGACGGAGACCGTACGGCATCACGGGTCGGGGTCCGGAGCCAGTCCCGGCTCTGTGGCAGGGTACTGAACGGTTGTTCAGTAATTCCCGGGTGTCCGGCCGCACGGCACTCCGGCGCGGCCCGGTCGTCACGGGGGCCGACCATAATGGGGACCCTCACCCACTCCACCGGGAGGTACCGTGACCGGACTGCGTTCCTCGAGCTCCGCGCTCCGTGCGCTGCGGCCCGCGGCCTTCGGCGCGGATCCGGGCGGTGAGCGTCTGGCGCGCATCCGCCGGTCCCCCCACTTCAAGGACGGCGTCTTCCAGAACCCGGGCGGCGCCGCACGCACCCGGCCCTCCGGCTCCGCTCTGGACTTCGCGAAAGTCTTCTTCGACAAGGAGATCCGGCCGCTGCGCGCCCCGAGGGGTACCGTCCCGGTGCATCCCACCACCTTCGCCGACCTGGCCAAGCCGCCCGCCACGGGACTGCGGCTGACCTGGATGGGCCACTCCAGCGTGCTCGCGGAGATCGACGGCCACCGGGTCCTGTTCGACCCGGTCTGGGGCGAGCGCTGCTCCCCGTTCCCCTTCGCCGGACCCAAGCGGCTGCACCCCGTGCCGCTGCCGCTGGCCGCGCTCGGTGAGGTCGACGTGGTCGTCATCTCCCACGACCACTACGACCACCTGGACCTGCCCACCATCAAGGCGCTGTCCGGCACGGACACCCTGTTCGCCGTGCCGCTCGGCGTCGGCGCCCATCTCGAGCACTGGGGCGTCTCCCCCGACCGGCTGCGCGAGCTGGACTGGCACGAGTCGACCCGGGTCGGCGGCCTCACCCTCACCGCGACGCCCGCCCGCCACTTCTGCGGCCGCGGCCTGCGCAACATCCAGCACACACTGTGGGCGTCATGGGTGGTCGCCGGCGAGGAGAACCGGATCTACCACAGCGGGGACACGGGCTACTTCGAGGGCTTCCAGGGCATCGGCGCGGCCCACGGCCCGTTCGACGCCACGATGATCCAGATCGGCGCCTACAGCGAGTTCTGGCCGGACATCCACATGACGCCCGAGGAGGGCCTGCGCGCCCACCTCGACCTGCAGGGCGGAGCGCCGCACGGCGTGCTGCTGCCGATCCACTGGGGCACCTTCAACCTGGCCCCGCACCCCTGGGCGGAACCCGGCGAATGGACGAAGGAGACGGCCGAGGAGGCCGGGCAGGCGGTGGCCCTGCCCCGGCCGGGCGAGCCCTTCGAGCCGGCGGGCAAGCTGCCGGCGGAGGCGTGGTGGCGCGGCGCATCGGGGGAGATCCGGCGCACCTGGCGCTCGGTCGGCGCGTTGGTCGCGGAGCCGCCGGTGCGCAGCTGACGTCTCCTCACCCGCCACCGAACCGGTCCGACGCCACAACCAGCACGCTCCGTGATTGCCGACTGTCGACTGCTGGCTGCCGACTGCCGGCTGTTGGTGGACAGTTGATGTCGGAAGGGAGGGCAGAGGGCCCCGCGGCGGCCCGAGTTCCGCCCGATACGGCGCAGTAGCGGCGGAGAGGGTCGGCGCGCGAGGACCTCACCGGGCACCTGAAGCTGCGGCTGGCCGAACTCCCCGGCTACCGCGAGGCGTCACGGCGCCGGGCGCACCACGCCGGCCCGCACGATCGCCGCCACGCTGACGCAGGACCCCGGGACCGCGCGGGAATGTCCCCGCGAAGGCGCAGTTGCGCGCCCTCCAGCACAGGGGACTGATCCGCCAGGAGGTCGACTCCCGCCGCTTCGCACCGACTCCCAAGGGCGAATGGGTGGCGAGTTCCGCGCAGCGGAACGGGAAGCTGCCCAAACGGATCTGCCTCTACGACGGTTGGTGCATCTACTGCTCAGCGTGCTGAGGAGGAACGGGAGTTCCTGACCGTGGGTGACGGGATGCGGGCGGGACGACGGGCCGCGGCGCACGGCGGAAACCGCCGAGGCACGGTGCGCCGAAATGCGGGAGCCGGGTGTCCCCGGCCGGCTTCCGGCGCATTCCCGGGCCGCGGGGCGGCCGGCAGGAGCGTGCATGCCTACGCCGTCGGACGCCGGGGCAGCCATGGAGTTTCCGACCGTTCCTGATCGATTCGAACCGACTCTTATTTCAATTGTTTCGGAAATCCAACACGGTTATCGGTCCGTCGTACGAGGCTTCATACCAGAGCGGGACGCTCCCCGGGGGACTTTGTCAACTGCCCCCCGCACATGATGCTCAGGCGACTACTGTGAGTGTCCGTCGCGTCGCGAGGCCGGGTCCGCCGGCCGCGGGCCGACACCGCGATGACCCATGCCCGCCTCGCGCACCGCGCGAGGAACAGGCCCGACGGACCGTGCGAGGACGCAGATGGCTGACCTGCGAGCACCGGCCACCCCTGCCGACCGCCGAGAGGGCGGCCGGCACGGGCGACCGGTCGCCCGACCCGTTCCCGCACTGCCCGAGACGCCCATACGGCCCCAGCTCATGCGGCTCGCCCTGCTGCCGCCCCTCGCGGTGGCGCTCAGCGCCACCGCCGCGGTCCTCTTCAGCATCCGCTCCACCGGCGCCCGCACCGGCCCGACGCTCTGGGCCGTCCTCGCCGGGGCGGCCACCGTGGCCGTCGCCGGCATCCTCATCGCCGTCGTGGCCGCCGACCGGGCCACCCGCTCGGTCTCCGACCGCGTCACCGCGCTGCGCCGTACTGCCGCACGCGGCGAGGCCGACCTGCACGCCCTGGTCGACGCGCTGCGCCAGGGCGAGGCCCCGCCCCCGCGGGCACCGCGCCGCCGGCCGCCCGCGGACGCCGACGACTTCGACCTGCTCGCCGCCGACCTGGCCCGCGCGCACGACGGCGCCGTCACCGCCGTCGTGCGTGCCGCCCAGCTCTCCAGCCAGGCGGGCAGCGAGCAGAAACTGGAGGTGTTCGTCAACCTCGCGCGCCGGCTCCAGTCCCTCGTGCACCGGGAGATCTCGATCCTCGACGAGCTGGAGAACGAGATCGAGGACCCCGACCTGCTCAAGGGCCTCTTCCACGTGGACCACCTGGCCACCCGCATCCGGCGGCACGCCGAGAACCTCGCCGTGCTCGGCGGCGCCGTCTCCCGGCGCCAGTGGAGCAACCCCGTCAGCATGACCGAGGTGCTGCGCTCCGCCATCGCCGAGGTCGAGCAGTACTCCAGGGTCAAGCTGGTGCCCCCCATCGACGGCGAACTGCGCGGCCACGCCGTCGCCGATGTCATCCATCTGCTCGCCGAACTCATCGAGAACGCCTCCGTGTTCTCCGCCCCGCACACACAAGTGCTGCTCCGCGCGGGCCTCGTCACCTCCGGGCTCGCCGTGGAGGTCGAGGACCGCGGCCTGGGCATGCCCGTCGGCGAACAGAACCGGATGAACGCCCTGCTCGCCGACCCCGACCAGGTCAACGTCGCCAGCCTGCTGGCCGACGGGCGCATCGGTCTCTACGTCGTCTCCCAGCTCGCCCGGCGGCACGGCATCCACGTCCGGCTGCAGACCAACATCTACGGCGGCGTACAGGCCGTACTCGTCGTACCGCAGGCGTTGTTGGGTACGGCATCCGGGGCGGTCGGCACGGTCGCCGGGGCGGGCGTGCACCGGCCGCAGGGACCGGCGGACACCGGTGCCTCGCCGCAGGTGCGGATGCAGGTGCCTGCGGGCGGGCACGGGCACGGACAGGACCGGGCCGGTGGGCGAGGGACCGTGCAGGATCTGCTTCCTTCGCCCGCCACGGGAGCGCGGTCCGCAGACGTGAGGCCCCCGTACGGCGGTACCGGCCCCGATGCCGAGGTCCTGGCGCAATCGGGGTCCGAGGCCGGGGGAGGGGCCGTGGCGGTCTCATGGGATCGGACCGACCCCGGCGCAGAGACCGGCGCGGACGGCGGGCGGACACGGGCGACCGGGCGGCGGCGGCACGCCCAGCGGGGGAGCGGAGGCGACGTCGAGAGCGGGGCCGGGGGGCAGGGTGCGCACAGCGGTGACGGCGGGCGGAGCGGAGGTGACCTCGCGCCGCTTCCCGTGCGGGGAGCCCGGCAGGACCGGCCCACCCCCGCCGAGGCCCCGCCCGGCATAAGTGCCGAGGACCGGGCGGCGGTCGAGGCGCACGCGGGCATCCTGCCCGCGCCGCGCTCCGGCACCGTGCGCGGCACCATGGACAAGCCCCGGCTGCCCCGCCGCCGTGCCCAGGAGCACATCGTTCCCCAGTTGCGCGGCGGACCTCTGCCCCGGCACGACGGCGACGGCATCCCGGGCCACGACCCCGGCCTGATGGCGGCGTTCCAGCGCGGGATCGGACTTGCCGAGGCGCAGCAGCACACGGAGAACCAGGAGCCCACCGCCCACCGGGACCCCGGGCAGCCGGAGTCGGGTCACTCGGGTCCCGACGGTCCCCTGGGTTCCGGACACCTGGACGCGACGCATACGGGGCCGGGCCACACGGAGCCCGCGCACCTGGTCGCCACCCCCATGGAGTCCGTCCCCATGGAGTCCGTCCCCATGGAGTCCGTCCTCATGGAGTCCGCCGCCATGGACTCGCCCCACATGAACTCAGCCCACCACCTCGACGCGCCCCCCATGCAGTCCGCACCGTCGGACACCGCCCACGCCAGCTTCGTGCCGAGCCATCAGCTCGGTTCGGAGGGCTCAGAGTTCACCGACCAGGTGCCCGTACGGCCGGATCACATGGGTTCCGAGCACATGGACCCCGCCCCCATGTTCCAGGGGCGTCCGTACGCGCCCGCCTCCGACGGCGCCCGTGGCTCCGGCCGGCCCGACGGGAGCGCCCCGGCCGGCTGACGCCCGCACCGCGTCCCCCCACCGACGACCACCCACCCCAATCCCCCGACCCAGCGCTCCCGCAGACCTTCGTACCCCAAGGAGTCGATCCACCATGGCGAGCGATGCGCCGACCACCGCCCACGCCGACCTCGACTGGCTGCTCAGCGGCCTAGTGCAGCGCGTACCGCACACCTCCAGCGCGGTGCTGCTGTCCTGCGACGGGCTGGTGAAGTCCGTGCACGGCCTGGACATCGACAGCGCCGACCACATGGCGGCGCTGGCCTCAGGCCTGTACTCCCTCGGCCGCAGCGCGGGCGTCCGGTTCGGCGACGGCGGGGAGGTCCGCCAGGTCGTCGTCGAACTCGACTCGACCCTGCTGTTCGTCACCACTGCCGGCTCCGGCACCTGTCTCGCCGTGCTCGCCGGGCGAGAGGCCGACGCCGCCGTGCTCGGCTACGAGATGGCGATGCTCGTCAAGAGCGTCCGGCCGTATCTGGTGACCGCGCCCCGGCAGCACGCCGTCGAACCCACGGCGACGAGGCCTTGAGCGTGCCCGCAGCCGGCGACGGGCCCTGGCTGGACGACGCGGCCGGACGGCTGGTGCGCCCGTTCACGGTCAGCAACGGACGCACCGAGCCCAGCGTCGCCCTGGACCTGATGTCGCAGGTGATGGCCACCGGCGTCACCCCACTCGGCTATCTCGGCCCCGAGCACGCCCAGGCGCTCGACCTGTGCCGGTCCCCGGTCCCGGTCGCCGAGGTCGCCGCGCATCTGAAACTGCCCGCGGTCGTCACCAAGGTGCTGCTCTCGGACCTCGTCGACTGCGGGGTACTGACCACCAAACCCCCCGCCTTCCACCACACACCCACTGACCGGTCTCTGCTGGAGGCAGTGCTCGATGGACTACGACGACAGCTCTGACCCGTTCCCGACCGCGCTGAAGATCCTGGTGGCGGGCGGGTTCGGGGTCGGCAAGACGACCTTCGTGGGCGCGGTCAGCGAGATCGCGCCGCTCAGCACGGAGGAGCTGCTCACCACCGTCAGCGTCGGCACGGACAGTCTCGACGGCGTCGAGAACAAGATGGAGACGACGGTCGCCATGGACTTCGGCCGGATCACCCTCGACGCGGACCATGTGCTGTACCTGTTCGGCACCCCGGGGCAGGAGCGGTTCTGGTTCATGTGGGACGAGTTGTCCGAGGGCGCGCTCGGCGCGGTGATCCTCGCCGACACCCGCCGGCTGCAGGACTGCTTCGCGGCCGTGGACTTCTTCGAGGAGCGCGGACTCGGGTTCATCGTCGCCGTCAACGAGTTCGACGGCGGATACCGCTACGACACCGAGGAGGTGCGCGCCGCCATCGACCTCGACCCCGCGATCCCCGTGGTGCGCTGCGACGCCCGGATCTCCAGCTCCGGAGTCCAGACCCTGCTCACCCTCGTACGCCATCTGCTCGCCCACGCCCCGGCGCCCGCGCCGAGCCACGGCGCTCACATGTGAAATCGCCCTACCGCCCACGGAGTTCCCCTATGAGATACGCCCACAGCGACGCAGCCCGGCCAGGAGCGAGGCCATGACCTACGAGCCGCCCCGGCCCGTGCGGGGTCTGCTGCTCACCCCCGAGGACAAGGAGGCCCCCGCCCGCGTCCACCGACTGCGCCTGCTCGGCCTGGCAGACCACCCCGATCCGGCGCTGGACGCCTTCGCGGACCATCTCGCCCGGCTCACCGGCGCGCCCTACGCCATGGTCAACTTCGTCGGCGAGGAGCAGCAGTTCTTCGCGGGCCTGTGCGCCCCCGCCGTACCGCCGTTCCTCAGACCGGACGGTACCCGGCCGGAGTTCGGCCGGACCCTGCCCCGCCAGCACGGGTTCTGCCCCCATGTGGTGGTCCGCCGCAAGGCACTCGTGCTCGAGGACGTCCGCGACTATCCGCGGTTCGCCGGGAACCCGGTCGTGGACGAGTACGGCATTCACTCCTACCTCGGCGCCCCGCTCGTCGACGGCTCCGGCATGGTGCTGGGCACCGTGTGCGCCGCCGACACCGAACCGCGGGCCTGGGGCCGGTCGGGTCTGGAGACCGTCAAGGCGCTGGCCGCCGATCTCGCCGTACGCCTCGAACGGAGCGCCGGGGACGGGCTGCCCCTGTGACGGCGGGGGCCTGTCCCCGCCCCCGGCAGCCACGGCGTGAAGGAAAGCTGAGGCGGCGGTTAAGAAAAGCTCGATGGACCCGTGCCCCGCGCATACGGCAGATTGCGGGGTGATTCCACCCCTCTGACCCGGTGCGGGCTCCTTACGTCTGCCCGCGGGCCGGGACCTCACCCACAGGAGCCGTAGCGTTGAAGGCGCTGGTCAAGGAGAAGGCGGAGCCGGGACTCCGGCTGACGGACGTCCCGGAGCCCGAGGTCGGTCCGGGTGACGTACTGATCAAGGTCATGCGGACCGGTATATGCGGCACCGACCTGCACATCCGGGCCTGGGACGGCTGGGCGCAGCAGGCCATCCGCACCCCGCTCGTGCTCGGGCACGAGTTCGTCGGGCAGGTCGTCGAGGTCGGCCGGGACGTGACGGACATCCGCATCGGGGACCGGGTCAGCGGCGAGGGGCATCTGGTGTGCGGCAAGTGCCGCAACTGCCTGGCCGGCCGCCGGCACCTGTGCCGGTCCACCGTCGGCCTCGGCGTCGGCCGGGACGGCGCGTTCGCCGAGTACGTCGCCCTGCCCGCGTCCAACGTCTGGGTGCACCGCGTGCCCGTCGACCTCGACGTCGCCGCGATCTTCGACCCGTTCGGCAACGCCGTGCACACCGCGCTCTCCTTCCCTCTGGTCGGCGAGGACGTGCTGATCACCGGCGCCGGACCCATCGGGCTGATGGCCGCCGCGGTGGCCCGGCACGCGGGCGCCCGCAACGTCGTCATCACCGACGTCAGCGAGGAGCGGCTCGAGCTGGCCCGCAAGATCGGCGTGAGCCTCGCCCTGAACGTCGCCGGGACCACCATCGCCGAGGGGCAGCGCGAACTGGGGCTGCGCGAGGGCTTCGACGTCGGCCTGGAGATGTCCGGCCGCCCCGAGGCCATGCGCGACATGATCGCCAACATGACGCACGGCGGGCGCATCGCCATGCTCGGCCTGCCCGCGCAGGAGTTCCCGGTCGACTGGGCCCGGATCGTCACCTCGATGATCACCATCAAGGGCATCTACGGCCGCGAGATGTTCGAGACCTGGTACGCGATGTCGGTGCTGCTGGAGGGCGGCCTGGACCTCGCCCCCGTGATCACCGGCCGGTACGGCTACCGCGACTTCGAGGCGGCCTTCGCCGACGCCGCGAGCGGCAGGGGCGGCAAGGTCATCCTCGACTGGACTGTTTGATCTCGTTCCGGTTCGTCTCCGGGCGCCGCTTCGGCTCACTCGCCCTCTGCACTTGATGGAGTTCCTCATGTTCAACTCTGTGCGCGACGACCTGCGCGCCACCCTCGACGAGATCCGCGCCGCCGGACTGCACAAGCCCGAGCGGGTCATCGGCAGCCCGCAGTCCGCGACCGTCGACGTCACCGCCGGCGGCCGCCCCGGCGAGGTCCTCAACTTCTGCGCCAACAACTACCTGGGCCTCGCCGACCATCCCGAGGTGATCGCCGCCGCCCACGAGGCCCTGGACCGCTGGGGCTACGGCATGGCCTCCGTCCGCTTCATCTGCGGCACCCAGGAGGTCCACAAGGAGCTGGAGGCGCGCCTGTCGGCGTTCCTCGGCCAGGAGGACACGATCCTGTACTCCTCCTGTTTCGACGCCAACGGCGGTGTCTTCGAGACTCTGCTCGGCGAGGAGGACGCGGTGATCTCCGACGCCCTCAACCACGCCTCCATCATCGACGGCATCCGCCTGTCCAAGGCCCGCCGCCACCGTTACGCCAACCGCGACCTCGCCGACCTGGAGGCGAAGCTGAAGGAGGCGTCCGGTGCCCGGCGCCGCCTGATCGTCACCGACGGCGTCTTCTCCATGGACGGCTATGTGGCCCCGCTGCGCGAGATCTGCGACCTCGCCGACCGCCACGACGCGATGGTCATGGTCGACGACTCGCACGCCGTCGGCTTCGTCGGTCCCACCGGCCGCGGCACCCCCGAGCTCCACGGGGTCATGGACCGTGTCGACATCGTCACCGGCACCCTCGGCAAGGCGCTCGGCGGCGCCTCCGGCGGCTATGTCGCCGCCCGCGCCGAGATCGTCGCTCTGCTGCGCCAGCGCTCCCGCCCGTACCTGTTCTCCAACACCCTCGCCCCGGTGATCGCCGCCGCCTCCCTGAAGGTCCTCGACCTGCTGGAGTCCGCCGACGACCTGCGCGTCCGCCTCACCGAGAACACGGCCCACTTCCGCCGCCGGATGACCGAGGAGGGCTTCGACGTCCTCCCCGGCGACCACGCCATCGCGCCCGTGATGATCGGCGACGCGGCCAAGGCGAGCCGCATGGCCGAGCTCCTGCTGGAGCGCGGCGTGTACGTGGTCGGCTTCTCCTACCCGGTCGTCCCGCAGGGTCAGGCCCGCATCCGCGTCCAGCTGTCCGCCGCGCACTCCGCCGGGGACGTCGACCGCGCGGTGGACGCGTTCGTCGCCGCCCGCGCCGAGCTGGAGGGCTGAGCCACCCGCGTCCCCGGGGATAATCGAGGACATGATCGAGGCACGGCGGCTCCACATCCTCCGTGCGGTGGCCGACCACCGCACAGTCACCGCGGCGGCCGCCGCGCTCTACCTCACCCCCTCGGCCGTCTCCCAGCAGCTGGCGGCCCTGGAGCAGGAGACCGGCCACCGCCTGGTCGAGCGCAGCGCCAAGGGTGTACGGCTCACCCCGGCCGGTGAGATCCTGCTCAGTCACACCAACGCCGTCCTCGCCCAGCTGGAGCGGGCCGAGGCCGAGCTGGCCGCGTACGGCTCCGGCGAGGCGGGCACGGTCACCGTGGCCGCCTTCGCCACCGGCATCGCCCAGGTCGTCGCCCCCGCCGTGACCCGGCTCGCCCACACCGCGCCCGGCATCCGGATCCGGGTCCAGGACGCCGAGGGGGACGCGAGCCTGCCCATGGTCCTGGACCGGCAGGTCGACGTGGCCGTCGCCGTGGAGTACCGGGGCGCCCCGCCCGCCGACGACCCCCGGCTCACCCATGTACCGCTCTACGCCGAGCCGTTCGACGCGGTCGTCCCCGTCGGCCACCGCCTCGCGGACACCGCCGAGGTCCCTCTCGCCGAGTTGGCCAAGGACCCCTGGATCGGCCCGTACCCCGGCAACCCCTGCCACGACGTGGTCGTCCTCGCCTGCGAGACCGCCGGCTTCCAGCCCCGCCTGGAGCACTCCTCCGACGACTTCCGCGCCGTCGTCGCCCTCGCCTCGGCCGGCGCGGGCGTGGCCCTCGTACCGCGCTCCGCGCTGAACGGCATGGACCTCACCGGCGTCGTCGTACACCCCGTCGACGGCGTGGCCCCCACCCGCCGCGTCTTCGCCGCGGTACGACGCGGAGCCGAGGGACATCCGCTGATCCGTCCGGTGCTGGAGGCGCTGGGGCAGGCAGCTCAGGAGGCGTGACGCCCACGGCGCCGCGGAAGTGAGGCGTCCGTAACATGCGTGTCTCATACCCGGGATAGCGTCCCGTATATGAGAAGCGACGAGGATGCCCTCGACTCCCGGCTCGGCGCCCGGCTCGCCGAGCTGCGCACCCGGCACGGATGGTCCCTGGGCGAGCTGGCCGAACGCAGCGGAGTGAGCCGGTCGACCCTGTCACGGGCCGAACGCGCCGAGACCAGCCCGACCGCCGCCCAGCTGAACCGGCTCTGCCAGGTCTACGGCCGCACGATGTCCCAGCTGCTCAGCGAGGTCGAGGCGGCACCCGCGGCGCTGGTCCGGTCCGACGACCAGCAGGTCTGGCAGGACCGGGGGTCCGGGTTCGTCCGGCGGTCCGTGTCCCCGCCGCACGCCGGACTGCGCGGCGAACTGGTCGAGGCCCGGCTGTCGCCGGGCGCCGACATCGCCTACGACCGCCCTCCCGTGGCCGGTCTGGAACAGCATCTGTGGGTGCTCGACGGCGCCCTGGAGGTGACGGACGCGGACCAGGTGCACCACCTCGGCACCGGCGACTGCCTGCGGATGCGGGTCTTCGGCCCGACCCGGTTCCGCTGCGCCGGCCCCGTCGGGACGCGGTACGTGCTGGCGGTGGTGCGACCGTGAGGGTGGAACGCTGGGACGGCACACGGGTACGGCAGCGGGCGGCCGAGCTGGCGGAGCTGCTGGCCGACACCGTGGCCGGTGGTGCCTCGATCGGTTTCCTCGCCCCGCTCGGCCAGGAGGAGGCCGCCGCCTGGTGGCGGGAGCGCGCGGAGGCGACGGCGGCGGGCCGGCTCGCCGTCTGGGTCGCTCTCGACGACACGGGGCGCCCGGCCGGCACGGTGAGTCTGGCCCACCCCGACAAGCCGAACAGCCGCCACCGCGCGGAACTGGTCAAGCTGATGGTGCACCCCTCTGCGCGTGGGCGGGGACTCGGCCGCCGCCTCCTCACCACCGCCGAGGACGCTGCCGGTGCCGCCGGCATCACCCTGCTCCACCTCGACACCGAGACCGGCAGCCCGGCCGAGCGTCTGTACCGCTCGGCCGGCTGGACGCGGGCCGGCGTCATTCCCGACTACGCGGCCTCTCCCACGGGCGAGTTGCGGCCGACGACGCTGTACTTCAAGCGGCTCGGCGAGTGATTGTCAGTGGCAGCAGCTACGGTGCGTGGCATGCCGGACGCCGAAGACGTACGCCGTATCGCCCTGTCCCTGCCGGACACCACGGAGAAGATCGCCTGGAGCATGCCCACGTTCCGGGTGGCCGGGAAGATGTTCGCGACCCTGCCCGAGGACGAGACGTCCATCGCCGTGCGCTGCCCCAAGGAGGAGCGCGACGAACTGGTGCTGGCCGAACCGGAGAAGTTCTGGATCGCCGACCACGAGGCCCAGTTCGCCTGGGTGAGAGCAAGACTCGTCGCGCTGGAGGACGAGGAGGAACTGCGGGACATCCTCGCCGACTCGTGGAGGCAGGCCGCCCCGCCCCGGCTCCTCGACGCCCACCCCGAGTCGGGGCTGCCGCCCGGGGAGTGAAAATGCCCCGTGCGCGGACGCCGGGCGTGGCATGATCCCGCGCGGCGCGGACGGGGACGGCACCGCGGGGGCGGCGGGGAGGGAGCATCCGATGACGGGAACGGACGCATCGTACGACATCACCACGCGCGGGGCGCGCAGCGCAGGAGCGGCCCGCCGAGCCGTCCGGTCCCGGGACTTCGCCCTCTTCTTCGTCGCCCGGGCCGTCGCCCGCCTCGGCGACACCGTGCACCGCGCCCGCCACGCCGTTGACGAGGATCGTCGCGCACGCCGCCCAGCCCGGCGCCGGGCACGTGCTGCTGATCTCCGCCGTGGCCAGCGTGGCGGTGGCGGCGGCGCTGCTCGGGGTTCCGGCGATACGGGACCTGGTCCGGGCCGACCCGGGGGCGCCCGCGCGATGACGGCAGGGCGTGCGCAGATGCCCTGCTCCGGCGCCGGGCGATGACGCTCGCCGCCGCGGCCACCCGTGGGAGGGGTGCGGGAAACCGCCCGACCCACCCCACGCCCCCGTGGTCGCGCGCGGCGCTCGAGCGGCCCGGTCCGTGGGCGTCGTCCTCGGGCTCACGGAGCGGGACAGGTAGCCGTAGCCGCGTGCACGGCGTGCGTTCGCTGCGATCCTCATGCTTCCGAGCGGGTGACCTCAACCAGGCTTGAGGTCCACCCGAAAGCGATGCGCGACCACAGAGCCGAGTGCGGTATTGTTTCCCTGCGCGTTTCGACCGGGGAAACCCCAGGTCAAACGGCACCGGGACGTGGCGCAGCTTGGTAGCGCACTTGACTGGGGGTCAAGGGGTCGCAGGTTCAAATCCTGTCGTCCCGACCAGCTTCATGCGGTCGGAGGTCTTCTTCTCAGGGTTGGGGAGAAGACCTCTTTCGTGTCCGCGGGGGGTCCGGCCTCCTGTTCGACGAGCACGAGGAACTCGACGAGCACGAGGAAGCGGACCGGCCGCCGTGCCGCGGGCCGGGACCGATGCCCCACCGGGTCCGCCCCGAGCCCGGTCGTTCCCGGGAAGCGGCCACGGCAGCCATGGCACGGTGGATCCCCGGAGGTGCCGCACAGCGGCGGACAGGGATACGGTGCGGAAGGTTGCCGGTCCGCCGGCGCCGGCCGACGCCTCCCGCTCAGGAGCGCCGATGAGCCGGTGCGCCGTGAGGACCGGCTCCCTTGCACGCGGACCGGCCGGGTCAGAGCGCGGGCTCCGTGTCCCGCCGCGACATCGCCAGGAACGCCACGAACCCGACGATCGCCACCGTCCAGGACAGGGTCACCGGGCCCAGGCCCCAGCCCAGGCCGCCGCGCCCGCCCGGCAGGGCCATCCAGTCGGCGAGGGACGCGCCCAGCGGGCGCGTGATGACGTAGGCCGTCCAGAACGCGGTCACCGCGCCCAGCAGGCCGGCGCGGTGGGCGACGGCCGGGACGCAGATCGCCACGGCGAACAGGGCGACCGAGCCCAGGTAGCCGAGGCCGATCGTCGCGGTGAGGTCGCCCGCGGCGGTGCCCAGCGCGAAGGTGGCGAGGACGGCTGCCCAGTAGAAGAACTCGCGGCGCCGGGTGCGGATGGAGTGGATGGACAGGGTGCGCTCGGTGGCGTACCAGAGGGCGAAGACGGCGGTCAGGACGATCAGGAACAACGGGGTGGACAGGGTGTACGGAACGCCGAGGCCCACATGCAGCACGTCCGCGGCCATCGTGCCGAACACGCTGACCATGACGATCGCCGTCCAGTAGATCCAGGCCACGTACCGGCGGACCGCGAACTGGAGCACGAGCGACGCCGCGAACGCGAGACCACCGAGGCCGACCGCCGGGATCGGGCCCAGCAGACGGGCGAGGAAGTCGGAGGCGGTCTCGCCCATGCCGGTGGTGAGGACCTTGATGATCCAGAAGTAGACGGTGACCTCCGGCACCTTGTTCGCGCTCTCGCGCATACGCGCGCGTGCGGGACCGCTCGGCCGGTGGTCGAGGACGTGCTCTGTGCTCATGGTCCGCACCCTCGCACGCCCAACTGCCTTTTCCCTAGATCTCTTTGCCAGAGTTTTGGGGCTTCTGGTGCTGCTGTTGCCACGGGCGCCGGGAAACCTGAACGCAACCTGAACGCCGCGGGGAAACCCCTGGTCGGCGGCCTGACCAGCCTGGTGGACAGGCGGGTCGGGCGCCGCCCGGATCAGTACGCCAGGCCCACGTGCGCGAGCCCCTGCTTCAGCAGCACCCCGTGCCCGCCCGGCATCTCGCTCTGCAGGGCCGGGGAGGCCGCCTCCTGGGGGCTGAACCAGACCAGGTCCAGCGCGTCCTGCCGGGGGCGGCAGTCACCGGTGACGGGGACGATGTAGGCGAGGGACACCGCGTGCTGGCGCGGGTCGTGGTACGGCGTGATGCCCGCCGTCGGGAAGTACTCCGCGACGGTGAAGGGCTGCAGCGAGGTGGGGATGCGGGGGAGCGCGACCGGGCCGAGGTCCTTCTCCAGATGGCGCAGCAGGGCGTCGCGGACCCGCTCGTGGTGCAGCACGCGGCCGGAGACCAGGGTCCGGCTGACCGTACCGTCCGGACCGATGCGCAGCAGCAGTCCGATGCTGGTCACCTCACCGCTGTCGTCCACGCGCACGGGCACGGCCTCGACGTACAGGATCGGCATCCGGGCCCTGGCCATTTCCAGCTCGTCAGTGGTCAGCCAGCCGGGCGTCGTCTCGGTCATGTCAGACATTGCTTGATCATACTTTCCACGTGGGGCGCCCGCTGGGATCGCGGGACGGATCGGATACGGGCGGTCCGTACAGACGCAGGGCGTTGTCGCGACCGGTCCAGGCCGCGATCCGCAGCGCGTCGGGCAGGCTCAGCTCGTCGGCGTCGACGCGGGCCTGGAGCAGACCGGCCAGCCCCTGCCGGAAGCACAGGGCGCCGAGGTGATGGAATTCGGCCACCCCGTACGCGTCGGAGCTGTAGAGCAGCTTCCGGAACGGCGTGATCTCCAGCGCCTCCTCCAGCACCGCCCCGCACCGGGCCGGACCCGTGTGGTGCAGGGCGAGACCGACGTCCAGGTACACCCGCTCGAACACCGCGGCCAGATAGGCGGCCTGGCGGTGGTACGGCCAGCAGTGCAGCAGCAGCACCGGGATCGTGCCGGAGACCAGGCGCAGCCAGTCCGTCAGCAGGGCCGGGTCGGCGTGGTGCAGCCGCAGGTCGGCGTCCCCGAAACCGGTGTGGAGCTGAAGGGGCAGGCCGAGGTCCACGGCGGTCCACAGCAGGTGCCGTACCAGGACCGGGTCGGCAAGCCGCCCGCCGTCCGCGAGCCAGCGCCCGGCGGCCTCGGTCACCTCCGCGTCCGCCGGACGTGCCGGGTCCAGGACGAAGCCGGTGCGGTAGGCGGCCACCGACTTCACCGCCACCACGCCCGGCCGGCGTACGGCCTCCTCGGCGGCCGCGCGGAAGCGTGCGGCGTACTCGCCCGGTTCGACGCCCCGCCGGGCCACCGTCTGAGCCACCTGCTCCAGCCGTACGACCTCGTACGCCGCGGCGTCGGCGGCCTCGGCCAGCTCGGCGGGGGAGGTGAGCGGGTGCGGGGCGTAGCCGGTGTCCACGAGGAACGCCCCGGCGCGCGCGGCCCGCAGGAAGCGCCGGTTGACCTCCCGCCAGCCCAGGGCCGCGCGGCGGGCCGCGTAGTCGGCCGGGGCGGCGTGCCGGGGAAGGTCCAGCAGGGGTGCGCAGTGCCGGCGTACGGCGATGCCGGCGGGGGTGTCGAAGGGCGAGACGCCGGGCCAGGCCTCGCCCTCGGTGAGCAGCGCGGCGAACCCCTCCGGCGCGAGGTCGGCCGTCACCGCGCCGTGGCAGTGGTGGTCCACCAACTCCAGCTCGGCGAGGGCCTCGTGGACCGGTCCCGGTGCGGACACGTCAGTAGACCCAGCGGTAGGCCGCCGCCACCCGCGCCTCGTCCAGGTCCCGCACGGCCGTCGCCTCTCCGAGCCGTACGGCGGTCACCGCGTCCGCGAGCACCGGGCCCAGCGCCTGGCGCAGCACCTGGTCCGCGCGGAACTCCCGGGCGGCCTCGGTCAGCGACCGCGGCAGCCGCCGCACCCCGAGGGCCGCCGCCTCGTCCTGGCCGTACCGGGCCGGGTCGCCGGTGATCTCCTCCGGGAGGAGCAGGGACGAGCCGATCCCGTCGAGGCCCGCGGCGATGACACAGCCGAGGGCGAGATACGGGTTGGCGGCCAGGTCGACCGGTTTCACCTCGAGGTTGGCCTCCTGCTCCCGGCGGCCCGCCGAGCCGGTGATCACCCGCAGCGCGCTCTCGCGGGTCTCCCGGCCCCACGCGGTGAACGCCCCCGCCCACTGGGAGGGCTGCAGCCTGAGATAGCTGGCCGGGCTCGGCGCGGTGACCGCCGTCAGCGCGGGGAGGCGGGCCAGGATCCCGGCCGCGAAGGACTCCGCCTCGGGTGTCATGCCGTAGCGGCGCTCGCCGCCCGCGTGCAGGTTCGCGCCGTCGCGCCAGCAGGACAGGTGAAGGTGCCCGCCGTTGCCGACGCCCTCGGCGGACACCGCGGGCGAGAACGACACCCGCAGGCCGTGCCGCTGCGCGACCGCCCGGATCGTCTGCCGTACCAGCACGCTGCGGTCGGCCGCCGCCACCGGGTCCAGCGCGCCCGTCGAGACCTCGAACTGCCCTGCCGCGTACTCGGGATGGAGCTGGTCGACAGGGACGCCCTGGGCGTCGAACGCGGCCAGCAGATCGGTGGTGTAGTCGCTCAGCTCGACCTGCCGGATCGCGCCGTACGCCGGACCGGACACCGCGGGCACGAACTCGCCGGGCGGTGCGGAGCCGAGCCCCACCGCCCACTCGACCTCGATCGCCGCCTTGAAGACGAGGCCGTGCCGCCGGGCCGCGCCGGCGACGGTCCGGCGCAGAAAGGTCCGGGCGCAGCCGGGGTGGCTCTCTCCCTCCTGGCTGATCCGGTCCACCGGCGCCCACGCCCAGCCGGGCTGCCCGGCCAGCGCCACCAGCTGGTCCAGGTCCGGGTAGAGCCTGAGGTCGCCGTCCGGGGAGCCGAGGACGTCGGTGGTGACGGTCGAGTCGTCGGCGAGGAAGGTGTCGAACACCGGGGACATGCCGACACCCCAGGACACGGCCGCCTCCAGCCGGGCCGTCGGGACCGTCTTCACCCGGCAGATTCCCGCGGTGTCCACATAGGCCAGCACGATCCCGCGCACGCCCCGCGCGGCGAGGTCGGCGGTGAGGCCGGCGACCCGGCGCAGATCCTCCGGTCGCCCGCCGGGCACGGGGTCGGCAAGGGTGGTCATACGTCCTCCTCGGCTCACGCGCCGTCCTCGGGGGCCTCGGGATCCGCCCGGTACCGGCGTCAGGGTTTCACGGCCACGGCGCCGTACTGCGGCACCGCGGCGGCGGACTCCGTCCCGGCACGCCACTGGGAGCAGGGCACCAGGCCCGGCTCGACCAGTTCGAGGCCGTCGAGGAGGCCGGCGATCTCCGCTCGGCCGCGGGCGGTGATCGGCGGGGTGGCGTTGGCGTTCCAGAACTCCATCGCGGCCCGGTTGCCCTCGCCGCCCACCTCCGGGTCGTGGGTCGGGTGGGTGAGGACCAGGTGGCTGCCCGGCGGCAGGGGCGCCATGAGCCGCCGCAGGATGTCCCCCGCCTCGTCGGTGTCCAGGACGAAGTTCAGGATGCCGAGCATCATCAGCGCGACCGGCCGGGTCAGGTCCAGGGTCTCGGCGGCGCGCCGCACGATGCCCTCCGGGTCGTGCACGTCGGCGTCGATGTAGTCGGTGACGCCCTCGGGTGAGCTGGTGAGCAGCGAACGGGCGTGCACGAGCACGATCGGGTCGTTGTCGACGTACACGATCCGTGACTCGGGGGCGATGCGCTGCGCGATCTCGTGGGTGTTCTCGACGGTCGGCAGGCCGGTCCCGACGTCCAGGAACTGGCGTACTCCGCGCTCGCCGGCCAGGAACCGCACCGCCCGGGACAGGAAGTCCCGGTCCGCGCGGGCCACCGTCCGGATCACCGGGAACATCCCGGCGACATGCTCGCCGACCCGCTGGTCGACCTCGTAGTGGTCCTTGCCGCCGATCCAGTAGTTCCATACCCGGGCGTTGTGCGCCACGGAGGTGTTCAGCTGCGCCGGTCCGGCTGCCGGGGAGTGGCCCTCGGTCACATCGCCGCCCTTCTCCGCTCGTGGTTGTCCGCCGTCATTGTGCCGTCCGTTGATCGCGCTGTCCCAGGAACCGCGTACCGTGGGCGGTTCAGGACCGCTTCGGGACGTTTCGGGACATGAGCAGCGGCGGAGCGGTGCGTCGGCGACGTCGCCGCGGTCATGAGGAACACTGGACCGGAACGCCGTCCCCGACCGGAAACAGGACATGCCCGCCGTACCCACCCCCCTGGCCGACACCTTCCACCTCCCCGCGGGCCCCGCCGACATCCGGCTGATCGTCACCGACATGGACGGCACCCTGCTGGACGACGCCAAGCGGATCCCCGGCGGGCTGTGGCCGACGCTCGCCGAACTGCGCCGCAGGGGTGTGCTGTTCAGCCCGGCGAGCGGTCGCCAGTACGCCACGCTGGCCCGGCAGTTCGCCCAGGTCGCCGACGGCATGGTGTTCATCGCGGAGAACGGCACGTATGTGGTCCGCGACGGCGTGGAACTGAGCTCGGACACGATGGACAGGACCGTGGCCGCGGGCGTGGCGCGTACGGTACGACGGCTGGTCGCGGACGGCGTGGACGTGGGCGCCGTGGTGTGCGGCAAGCGGGCCGCCCACGTCGAGCGGACCGACGAGGCTTTCCTGGCGGAGGTGCGCAAGTACTACGTCGAGCACCGGATCGTGGCGGACGTCACCGCCGTCGAGGACGACGTGATCAAGGTCGCCCTGTTCGACTTCGGATCCGCCGAGCGCTCCACCGCCCCGGCCCTCGCCGAGTTCACCGGCACGCATCAGGTCGTGGTCTCCGGCGAGCACTGGGTGGACGTCATGAACCGCACCGCCAACAAGGGCACCGCGCTGCGCGGCCTGCAGCGGGCGCTCGGCATCACACCGGCGCAGACCATGGTCTTCGGCGACTACCTCAACGACCTGGAGATGCTCGACGCGGCCGAGTGGTCCTTCGCCATGGCCAACGCCCACCCGGAGGTCGTCCGCCGGGCCCGGCACCTCGCCCCGTCCAACAACGACAACGGCGTGCTGCGCACCGTCTCCCGCGTCCTCGGCCTGTAGTGCGGGCCGGCCGGCCACGAACGGTTTCGCGCCGGCGTCACGGCTTGCGTCCCACCGCACCGTACAGCGAAACCGGTCCCGCCCCGTCCGGCGCCGTCTCGCGCCGCCACGCGTCCACCGGGACGACGCCCGGATCCAGCAGGTCGAGGCCCGCGAAGAAGGCGGCCACCTCGGCCCTGGACCGCGCGACCAGGGTCACTCCGCCGGCCGCGTACGCGGCGATGCCCTTGTCGACGTTCTCCGGCTCGAAGTCCGCCGTCATCATCGACAGCACCAGCAGGCTGCCCGGCGCCAGGGCGTCGACGAGGGCCGACACCACCTCGTGGGCGCCGTCCTCGTCGGTCACGAAGTGCAGCAGCGCGATCAGGGACAGGGCCACCGGCCGGCCGAGGTCCAGCACCCGGGAGGCCTGTTCGAGGATGGTACGTGGATCTCGGGCGTCGGCCCGTACGTACCGCGTCACGCCCTCGGGTGCGCCGCACAGCAGCGCGTCCGCGTGGGCCGGCACGATCGGGTCGTTGTCGACGTAGACCACTCGGGCGTGGGGTGCCACCGACTGGGCGATCCCGTGCAGGTTCGGCTCGGTCGGTATGCCGCTGCCGATGTCCAGGAACTGCCGTACGCCGTCCTCGGCGAGCGTCCGGGTGACCCGGTGCATGAAGGCCCGGTTGGCGCGCGCGGCGCGGACGGCTCCCTGGTCGATCGCCATGATGCAGCGGCCCAGTTCCCGGTCGACGGGGTAGTTGTCCTTGCCGCCGAGGAACCAGTCGTACACCCTGGCCGGATGCGGCCGTGTGGTGTCGATGCGCCGTGCGGCCGGCTCGGTCCCCGTCACGCGTGCGCTCCTCCGCTCGGCCGGCCCCGGCGGTCGCGCCGGCAGGTCCGGGGAGCAGTCTGGCACGGTCACGCCGCGCGGCGCAGACAGTCTCCGGCCACCTCCTTGTCGAGTGCGGCGCGCACCAACGCGGCGGCCAGGACGGCCGGTTCGGTGTCCTCGGCCAGCTCCGTCAGCTTCTGCGGGTCCTTCGGCAACCCGAGCCGCTGCGCCCCGGACAGCACCTTGCCGTCCAGGTACGGCGCGATCTGCGGCCACACGCGCTGGGCCTCGCGCAGGAAGATGTCGGCTCCGGCCGGGCCGATCCCCGGTTCCTCCTGGAGCAGCCGCCTGAGTTCACCCGTGTCGCCGTGCGCCTCCTCGTGCAGCCGGCGCAGGTCTCCGGCCCACCGGTCCAGCAACAGGTCGGCGCCCTCGCCGAGCTGGGTGGCGGTCCGCTCGTCGTAGCGCCGGTAGCCGCCGCGGCCGAGGGCGTCCACCCGCTGCTGCCAGTCGGCGTCGGCCATGCGGCGCGGGCTGTCGAGGTGGTCCTCGTGCAGTTCGCGCGCGGCGGCCACCGCGACCGACGCGCGGATCCTGGCGCTGAGCAGCAGGGCCAGTACGAGCAGCCGGTACAACGGCTGCGGTGTGTCCTTCAGCTTGATGCCCGCTTCCTCGGCGTACGTGCGTCCGTACTCCGACAGGAGCGCGCGCATGACTCGTTCGTCGCGGTTCATGCCGGCTTCCTCGGTCAGGGCTTGAGCGGGTCGTGACCCATCGACATCAACTGGTGCCGGCGGCGGGTGTCCTCCGCCTCGGGCTCGTCCTCGACGTCCACCAGCTCACCGACGGTGTCCACGACCTCCCGCATCACGCGCAGGTCGGCGTCGGTCAGATCGGTGCGGCGCTTCTGGAGGATCGCCAGGACGTGCTGCCCGGTCGACGAGCCGGCCTGGTCGGGCAGTGGCTCGGCCACCTCGCCGGAGTCCCGGACCCTCAGCCAGTCGGCGAGCTGGGCCGAGGTCATGTTCACCACGCGGTGGAAGTCCTCCCACAGCGCGTCGAGTTTCGGGTGCGTCGGCCATGGGTCTCCCCTTCTGTGTACGGCACATCCGGCACGGCCGCCGGGCAGCGCGTGGCCGCGGCGACGGTCCTGCCTGCCGTCCCGCGGGACGGCAGGCGCGGCGGCACGGTCGGCGACGGCGTGCGTGGGCACTCTCGGGCAGCGGGGCGCTCTCGGGCTGCGACGGTCGAGACCCTCGCCCCTCTCGTCGCCCGTCGGTGTCTCGTTCGGGTCCCGGGGCGCGGGTATCCACCGGGGCGGGGCGCAAACGTGGCTGATCAGCGTGGCAGCACCCGGTCCAGGAAGCCGGTCACCTCCGCGAAGACCTCCTCCTTGCACGTTTCATGGAAGACCTCGTGCCGCGCCCCGGCGAAGATCCGTTCGGTCGCGCGGGAGCCCGCGAGCCGCTCCACCCCGACCCGGCTGCCGGGCAGCGGCACCAGCCGGTCGTCGTCCCCGTGCAGCCACAGCACCGGCAGGGCGCCCACGCCGCCGCCCCTGGCCACGGTCTCCAGGGTCCGCGCGAACGCCTCCACCGTCGGCCGCTTCATCGGCCCGTGCCACACCAGCGGATCGGCGGCGTAGGCCGCGCCGACGGCCGGGTCCCGGGAGAGCGCGGCCGGGCTGACCGGGGTGTCCGGGATCTCGGGGAGGGCCAGCAGTCGTCCGGGCAGCTCCCAGGCCCCGATCACCGGCCCGGACAGGATCAGCGCGCTCAGCCCGGCGCCGTACCGCTGGGCATAGCGGGCCGCGATCAGCCCGCCCATCGAGTGGCCGATCAGCACGAGCGGCGCGCCGGGGTGCGCGGTGCGGGCCAGCTCCGCCACGCCGTGCAGATCGGTGACCACGTCCTCGAAGTCCTCGATCAGCACCCGCTCGCCTGCCGACCGGCCGTGGCCGACGTGGTCGGGGGCGTACACGGCCGCCCCGTGCGCGGTGAGGACGGCGGCGGGCTCGGCGTACCGGCCCGCATGCTCAGCGTAGCCGTGTGCCACCAGTGCCAGGTACCGCGGTGCCGGGTGCGGCCACTCGTGTACGCCGAGCGGGCCGTGGGTGCCGTCGAGGGTGTGCTCGCGGACGTGGCGCATGTCTCCTCCGATGCGTCGGTGAAGCCCCGGCGGGATCTTCTCAGCGGGCCGGTCGCAGGTCTATAGTCCAAAACTAGCAGTGCTAATTAACTTGTCCCGTGTGGTCCGCCGGACGACGGCGTCGTCGTCCGGTCGCAGGTCAGGAGTCGAAACCGTGCGTCCCGTCCACTTCGCGGCCGCCCGCCGCACCCCCATCGGCAAGCTGCGTGGAGCCCTTGCCTCCGTCCGGCCCGACGATCTGGCGGCGACCGTGATCCGCCACCTGGTGGCCGAGGTGCCCGCCCTGGACCCGGCCCGGATCGACGACGTCTACTGGGGCGCGGCCAACCAGGCCGGCGAGGACAACCGCAATGTCGCCCGCATGGCCGCCCTGCTCGCGGGGCTGCCGGAGTCCGTGCCCGGCGCCACCGTCAACCGGCTGTGCGCCTCCGGGCTCGAAGCGGTCACCACCGCCGCCCGCACCATCGCCGCCGGCGAGGCGGACATCGTGATCGCGGGCGGCTCCGAGTCCATGAGCCGCGCCCCCTTCGTGCTGCCCCGTCCCGACGAGGCCCTGCCGCACCGCATCGAGACCTACGACACCCGCCTCGGCTGGCGCCTGGTCAACCCGGCGATGAAGGACCTGCACGGCCTGCTGCCCATGGGGGAGACCGCCGAGGAGGTCGCCGGGCGCCACGGCATCTCCCGCGAGCGGCAGGACGAGTTCGCCCTGCGCAGCCACCGACTCGCCGCCGCCGCACGCAAGAACGGGCACTTCGACGACGAACTCCTGCCCGTGGAACGCCCGGACGGCATCGTGGTGGAGCACGACGAGGGCGTGCGCGAGGACACCTCGCCGGAGAAACTGTCGAGGTTGAAGCCGGTCTTCCGCCAGGGCGGGACGGTCACCGCGGGCAACTCCTCGCCGATGAACGACGGCGCGGCCGGGCTGCTCCTGGTCAGCGAGGAGGCCCTGAACGAGCTGGGCCTGGAGTCCCTCGGCCGCTATGTCGCGGGCGCCTCCGCGGGAGTTCACCCCGACGTCATGGGCATCGGCCCGGTCCCGGCCACCCGCAAGGCGCTGGCGCGGGCCGGCTGGGACATCGCCGATCTACAGGAGGCCGAGTTCAACGAGGCGTTCGCCGCGCAGGCCCTCGCCTGCGTCGACCAGCTGGGCATCGACCCCGACCTGGTCAACCCGACCGGCGGCGCCATCGCCCTCGGCCACCCCCTCGGCTGCTCGGGCGCCCGCATCCTGACCACGCTGCTGCACCGCATGCGGCGCACCGGCGCCGCGCGCGGGCTCGCGACCATGTGCGTCGGCGTGGGTCAGGGCAGCGCCGTGCTGGTCGAACGGCACTAGGGCGTGTTTCGAAAGTCCCGTCTGGTCCGCGACGCCTGGCACGGCACCT